>JAHDHW010000156.1:0-6275 GCA_020631105.1 Saprospiraceae bacterium
AAGAAGTTGATGAAGTTGATGAAGTAAAAGAACTATTGACTGGTGCTGCTCAAATCGAAAATTACCTGCCAAAATTAAAGGGTAAAAAGGTAGCTCTTTTGGTGAATCAGACCTCTATGGTTGGCGATACACACCTGGCGGATACGCTGCAATCACTTGGGGTCGATATTCAAAAAATATTTGGTCCGGAGCATGGTTTTAGAGGGCAAGCTGATGCAGGCGAACTGGTAATGGAGGATGGCAAAGATGCTAAGACGGGGATCCCGGTGGTCTCTTTATATGGCAAAAACAAAAAGCCCACTGCTGAAGACCTCCATCTTATTGATATAGTGGTTTTTGATATCCAGGATGTTGGCGCTCGCTTTTATACCTATATTTATTCGATGAGCTACGTCATGGAAGCTTGCGCCGAAAATGGGGTGCAATTCATGGTATTGGATCGCCCAAATCCTAATGGACATTATGTAGATGGCCCGGTATTACAATCTGGGTTTGAATCATTTATAGGCTTGCATCCGATACCCGTTGTCCATGGTATGACAGTTGGTGAATATGCCCAAATGGTGAATGGACAAGGATGGTTGAAAGATGAGGTACAATGTGATTTGACCGTTATTCCTTGTCAACATTATTCACATGATACTCCCTATGATCTACCCATAAAACCATCACCAAATTTACCGAATATGAGGTCGATCTATTTATATCCTTCCACTTGCTTTTTTGAGGGCACCACCGCTAATGAAGGGAGAGGCACTAACAAACAATTTCAGGTATATGGACATCCCGCATATGAGGGAGGAGACTTTAGTTACACCCCTGTTTCTATGCCAGGTGCAAAGTACCCAAAACATCAGGATAAGTTGTGCCGAGGCTATGACCTAAGTAATGTTCCATCAGCGGAGATCCGATCAGCGAGTAAAATAAATTTGAACTATGTAATTAATTACTATAAAACCTTTCCGAAAGGAGAACGCTTCTTTTTAGAGAATAAATTCTTTGATAAACTTGCGGGCTCAGATCAGTTACGAACGCAAATTATAAGTGGAATGGATGCCGCCAGTATCAGAGCAAGCTGGCAAGATGATCTGGAAGCTTTTAAGATTGTCAGGGCAAAGTATTTAATCTACGATTAAAATCGGAAGCCAGCATTTAAGCCGAAGAAATACTGCTGCTCTCCATTTTCGTATTGCTTGTAAGTAAGCCGGGAGCCTAAGACAATGTGATCAATAATGTAGACTTCATATTCAAGGTTGGCCGTCCAGCCATAGCCTTCGTTAGAGGTAGTTTCGAAAACTTTATCGATAATCTGATCGTTTGAGTCGCGCTCTATGGAAGTAGTATATCTATAATCAGAGGTTTGCCAGGTCACGCCACCGCCGATTTTTAGGGCATTGGTTTCATTACTGAATAGGGCAATATTAAGTCCTGCATCAGCTTGCCAGGCTTGCGTTAGTTTTTCATTACCGTCATTTTCGATTTGTTCTGCATTAAGACGGAATCCATTAAGTGCAATGCTAACAGGTTTGAAAAGTCGAAGCTCGTATTGAGCGTGCATGGTATTCCTGCCGAAATATCCAGCT
This sequence comes from Saprospiraceae bacterium, assembly GCA_020631105.1. Classification (GTDB taxonomy): domain Bacteria; phylum Bacteroidota; class Bacteroidia; order Chitinophagales; family Saprospiraceae; genus JAHDHW01. Next base: position 1,584 of record JAHDHW010000156.1, read on the forward strand.
GGTTGGAGGAAGCTGGTACCGAAACCAAATTTGACACTGTTTGCTGGTCCTTTACTGTTTTGAGCAGAAAGCTGCTGCAAAAATAAAACGCTTAATAATAGTACAAATATCTTTCTCATCGTTCTGGCGTATTTCTCAAGTAATCACATTTCCCAACTTATAACGTCGGCTTTCGCTATTAAGACTATTTGAGGGCTGAAATTCCCCACAAAAGTAATGATTTTAACTTGAATTTAACGAATGGAAATTAGAAAGAGTATTTAATCTGTGCAGCTACCTCGGTTCTCTTATTACCTTGGATTTGATCCAAGCCTGAACCAACAACATCACGATCAGTATACCTGGTCTGAGCGAGTCGCGCCTCAATGGTCATATTCCGTATCCCTCGATACCGAAGATTAATATAATATCGTGCCCCTTGCCCTGAAAGAGAGGGGATAGACTGGACATAGAGCAGATTGTTTTCAAAGGCATAAAACCGAAGGACAGAACTGTCTGTATCAAAGAGTGCAAATCTTGCGGTAAAAGAGATTGGAAATTCAATGGGTTTGTAGATTACATCCTGATAAAACATAATGCCGCTTTCCTGCTCTGCCTGTCCGGGAAAGCTTGCCCTTCCGTACTGAATTCGATTACGAACTTCTAAAGCCTTGCTGGCCTTAAAGGCAACATGAATTCGCCCCTGAAACAAACTGGATTCTCCGAGGAAATCAATATTCGTTTCGTTGTTTGGGGTATTAATAAATTTCGTTTCATTCCTTAACTCCAGATAAGCAGTAAGTTTTCGCTTGATCTTATAAGTTGCCCGGCCTCTTACTTCGTAACCACTTGAAGGTGCATCGGCATTGGAGCGTAACCAGGGATGCTGATACAAATCAAAATAACCTTTTAGTTCCCAGTTATTGTCCGGCTTTACTTCGATCCCGAAGTATAGGCCCTGTTCGTTCCGGGCTCCTGAAGTCTCGGCTAATGGGTTTGGATCAAGTGCCTGATAATCTTTTGGGAAATATCGATGAAGAATAGAGATATGTATCCTGCGATCAAGTGCGGCAATCAATCCGTTGGTAGTCGCGACGGCACCATTATCGCTCTGAGCGGTTTCGCCAAAAATATTAATGTTCCGAAAAATATAACTATAGTCTACACTCAGATTCAGCAAGTTACTACCGGAGAAAAAGAACTGATTATAAGGAACGGTATTCCGATTGAATGAACGGTCAAAGCTACCATAAAGGCCATTGAACGCCAGTTTAAAATTATTTTTATGATACTGCAGACTTCCTCCGATGTTCCTGCTTTGTACACTACGTTCGTCGGCAATCTCTGAGGCAGTACGGTGGTTTCCACTGGCTTGTAGAGACGTGAATGCTTCGATATCCGGATCTAATAAATCTCCGACCTCCGGCAAATTTCCATCCCGTTGGCGCAGTGAAAAAAGTGCAGTCAGATTGAGATTTTTGGTAAGCCCGAGCTCTACTGCCGCACCTCTAAGAAAGTTGGCTTCGTTTACAGAAGAATACTTTCTAATCGGACGGCGGTTTCGTTTAATCTTAAGGACTTCCGGACTTTTCCCGCGTCCAAATCCAGAGTATAGAATTAGTCCCTGACCGAAAGAGGCTGTATAATCGCCAATAGCAACTGTTTTGACGAATTTGTTATAATCCTTTAAAAAGAAATGAGCAGAGTAATAATCAAAGCCTTGTTTATTGCTCCCTCTGAAAAACTCCTCACCTGGATCTTTCTCTGCAGTGAAACCGAAGGTGAGCTTGTTTTCAAAGTTTTTATAATACCGCATATATAAGCGGTTCGGATCACCTAGGTAATAATTTGCGGTACTGTCTTCCGGTACTATATATCCTCGTTGTTCTTCCAGAAATCTTCCCCAGCGAAGATATACCTCATTTTTACCTTGCCCCATCATCTCGAAAATGGAAAGTTGAATATCATCAATGCTGGATCGTGTGGTAACAAAGGGCAGTAGTTGCCGGATGCTCTGTAAGTCAAGCGTAGGGACCGCTTGTAGCTCATAAACGGTGATGAAATCTCCCAGCGTTTCACGATAGTTGATCAGGTTTTGGATTTGGAGATCATTCAGGATATTAAGTTCACCCAGGTCAGCAGCAGTCGCCTTATTGATGTCAAGTTGTTTTTCGGCGTAAAGGTTAATGTCCTCAAATGCGGTATTAAAATCAAAGGAGCCATCTTCACCAGAATCTTCAATGAAATTTTCGATGATATCGGGATTCATAGTAGAGCTGACAGGTGCGACTGTATCAGTCTGAGCTCGGAGGATCAGCGAACAAAAAATAAAAACTATGGTTAGCTTATAGTTAAGCACATTCATCAATAGCAAAGATGAGAAGAATCCCGAAATTCTTGCAAAAAGTGCAAAAAAAATATGTTAGAATGCTGCGGTATAAAATTTTTTAATCCTGGCTTAGGGTAAAATAAAATTACACAAATCATAAAAAAGTGCAATATTCTTTGGGAGGGTTAAAATATAATTTTTTTTAAAGTGTAAAGCTTACAATAAGCTTTGGTTAATTAAAGGATTGGAGTTATTTTTACGTCCATTCAGACGGTAACGAAGAGAAAACGATCTACCGAACTTTCGCCAGATATAACCATAAAGAGCAATTTAACTTTATTCTCAAATCACAATACGAATAACGATGTCTAAATCAAAATTAGAGTACATTTGGCTTGATGGTACTGAGCCTACCCAACAATTACGTTCTAAAACAAAAATCTTAAAAGACTTTTCTGGTGATCTTGCTGATTGCCCAATGTGGTCTTTTGATGGTTCTTCAACTAACCAGGCTTCAGGTGGAGCATCTGACTGTTTGCTTAAGCCAGTAGCGATCTACCCGGATCCTGACCGTCGTAATGCCTTTTTGGTAATGACTGAAGTGCTTAGTGCAGATGGTACACCACATGCCACCAATGGACGTGCGACTATTGATGATGATGACAACGATTTCTGGTTTGGTTTTGAGCAAGAGTATTTCTTAATCGACCCTGCTACAAATCTTCCTTTAGGATTCCCTCACAACGGATACCCTGCACCACAAGGACCTTACTACTGTTCTGTAGGAGGAAAGAATGCATTTGGTCGGGAGATCATTGAGGAGCATCTTGACTTATGTATTGATGCTGGATTGAATATCGAAGGGATCAATGCTGAGGTTGCTGCTGGTCAGTGGGAATTCCAAATTTTTGCGAAAGGTGGAAAAGACGCTGGTGATCAAATTTGGGTTGCTCGTTACTTATTAGAAAGAACTGCTGAGAAATATGGCGTGTCTGTTGACCTACATCCAAAACCACTTGGTGATACAGATTGGAATGGTTCAGGTATGCACTGTAACTTCTCTAATACTGCGCTTCGTACAGCAGGTAACAAAGAAGTTTATGACAAAATCTGTGAAGCTTTCGCTCCCGCTGAAATTATCGAAGCTTGTATCTCTGTATACGGGGCGTATAACGATCAGCGTTTGACCGGAAAACACGAAACACAGTCAATCGACAAGTTTAGCTACGGAATCTCTGACCGTGGTGCTTCTATCCGTATTCCAATTGCAACGGTTGAAAACGGTTGGAAAGGTTGGTTAGAAGATCGTCGTCCTGCTTCTAACGCAGATCCTTACAAAGTATCTGCTGTAGTAATCAAAGCAGTGAAAAGTGCAGATGTGGCAGTAGCTGGATAAGCAAACTCCTTAATTGTTTAAAATATAGACCCTGGCGGCAAATGCAGTCAGGGTTTTTTTATGCCTGCGGCAGAGCTAAATTGCTTCCTAAATTGCTTGATACCTTAGGTCATCTTCGTTAATCACCCAACCAGAATATCTTTTTTCACGTGTTTATCAGTAATGCTCTTACTAGGATCAGAAGACTTGACTATATTTAGGATCAGATTAAACCTTTGAGTTGCTATGAAAAAAATAATTCTACTTATAACTACTCTGTGCCTCATCGTTTGTACCATTCTTTGTGGTCAGGCTAAGCCGGGTATACAGATACAAGCGGGATTGAATCTAAGCAGAGCTGATTTTACGGATGAATTTATATCCTCGACTTTTCTTGGAGAGGAATCAAAGAAGATTAATCTGGGGTACTCCTTTGGATTGATGGGTGAACTTCCGATTACTCGAAAGCAATCGCTGATTGTCGGAATTGCATCTACTCAGGTTACTACTTATCCTCAGATTGATTATGGACTATGGTATGGTTTAATTATAGATAAGGGGGAGGAGCAATATTATCTCAATCCTGCCTTTTTACAAAGATTACGTTTTGATTTGGTGGAGATTCCGGTGAGTTGGCGATATTATTTTTCGACTGAAGGGAATTTTCGACCTTATTTTGGATTAGGGATGCAAACTAGTTTTGCCTGGCGAGAGCGGGAGCGATGGCGAGCTATGTTCGACACCAATGAATCGGTCATATTAGATGATTATGTAATTAACGAATATGAAGCAAAAGAAAAGGATTTTCGTCATTTTAGGACCGCATTTACACTAAACCTTGGTAGTGCTTTGGTCATCAATGAAAAGTGGGACTTGATGCTAGATCTCCAGTCTAATATCATATCGCAAAGAAGAAGTCAGGAATCCTCCGTTACCTCTTACATCCCTGTTTATTGGGGGGATGATCTCCACTGGTTGGGACAGACTTCATTGAACATCGGACTTCGGA
>JAHDHW010000156.1:6375-12529 GCA_020631105.1 Saprospiraceae bacterium
TGGGGGGATGATCTCCACTGGTTGGGACAGACTTCATTGAACATCGGACTTCGGAGAAAACTTTAAAATTAGCGTTAAGGATAACAATTCTGTTTTATTAGCTGTTCTTTTCCTTGTATTGGGTTGAGATTAATATCTTACCTGCTCAAAAGAACAAGCTATGACCTATAAATTACCTACGGGTATTTGCCTCCTTTTTATTTTTTTTTATTCGCTGAGCTACGGCCAGATAAACGGCCGGGTAACCGACCTTTCCAATGAACCACTGGCGTTCGCTAGTGTATATGTCCAGGGAACTTCCAGAGGTACCACAACTAATGTTGAGGGAGATTACTTCCTAGAACTAGCTCCTGGCGAATACAAATTGGTCTTTCAATATGTTGGGTATAAACAATTCGTAAAATCGGTAAAAGTGGGTGAGAAAGCCATTCGTATCGATGCCCAGCTTGAAGCAGAATCTGTTACTCTGAATGAAGTGGTCGTGAGAGCAGATGCAGAAGATCCAGCCTATGCAATTATTCGTAAAGCCATTGCAAAACGCAATTATTACAAAAAACTGGTTGATCAATATAGTTGTGATGTCTATATTAAAGGCATCAATAAACTATTGAATGCCCCGGAAAAAATTCTGGGTAATGAGCTCGGAAATATGGGCGGAATGCTGGATAGTAATCGCCAGGGAATCATCTATCTCTCCGAATCGGAAGCCAAATTATTCTATCAGAAACCCGATCAAAAGAAAGAGTTGATGATCTCTTCGAAAATCGCTGGTGATGATAATGGTTTTAGTTTTAATCGTGCATCATCTATGGATTTCGATTTCTATGAAAACTTTATCGAAATCGAACGAAATCTAATTTCTCCAATCGCGGATAATGCGATGAGCTATTATCGCTATAAATTACTGGGGACGCTATTTGATGAAGAAGGTCGATTGATCAATAAAATTGAAGTCCTACCTAAGCGATCAGAAGATCCGGTGTTTCGAGGAAATATTTACATCGTAGAAGATCTCTGGAATATCCAGAGTACGGAACTAATAGTAACGGGTTCGGCAATTAAAGTTCCTTTTCTGGATTCATTAGTTATTACACAAATCCATGTACCGATCCAGGAGCCTGATACCTGGATGATGTTATCGCAATCGCTGGACTTTAAGTTTGGAATCTTAGGTTTTGATGTCGAAGGAAATTTTACCGGCGTGTTTTCTAATTATGATTTAGATGTTGAATTTGAAGATAATTTCTTTAATAATGAGTTGTTCAAGGTAGAAAGAGATGCGAATGAAAAAACATTGGAATACTGGGATAGTATCCGGCCGGTACCGCTGACTATTGAAGAAAATAATGATTATGTCAAAAAAGATTCGCTCGAGCAAATCTGGGAATCCAGGGAATACAGGGATTCGATGGACCGGAAGAATAATAAGTTCAAAGTTGCCGATTTAGTGTTTGGTTATCAGTATAATAAGAGTTTTAAAAAGCTTTTCTTCTCCATAGGATCTCCGTTGACCACTATTCAATTTAATCCTGTTCAAGGTTGGAATGGTAATATTGACATTGTACTTCAGAAGTATTATGATGAGCGAAGCACCCGATGGTTTCAATTAAATCCTCAGGTTCAATATGGTTTTTCGGATAAAGAATGGCGCTTTGGATTACAAACAACCTTCAATTTTAATAACGAAGATTTTACCAGGTTGAGCTTGAAAGGTGGTTGGGATCAAGTGACTCAGTATAATGCAGAAAAACCAATTACTCCTTTTTTGAATACTTATGCTAGTTTGTTTGCAAAGGAGAACTATATGCGGATCTATGAGAAAGATTTTCTTCAATTGGATTTTCGTCGAGAGTTGACCAATGGTGTTTTCCTCAGGACAAGCCTGGAATTTGCAAGGCGGACCGTAGGTTTGCAAAACACCACGGAATATTCCTGGTTTGATAAGGATGATGTATATCAGCCTAATATTCCTTCTCATCCGGATGCAATAGATGTCAGAGAGGATCAGGCTATATTACTGGATGTTGCTTTGCGCCTACGGCTTAAACAAAAATATATAAGCTATCCTGATCAAAAATTTATAATGGGCTCTGCGTTTCCTGACTTATGGCTTCGATACAAAAAAGGCCTGAAGGATGTAGACTTTGACTTGATTTCTGCTGAAGTAAGTGATCAGTTTGATATTGGTTTGTTTGGGAATACTGAGATTAATTTAGAAGCAGGAGCATTTGTAAATAATGATGAAATAAGGTTTATCGACTATCAACATTTTAACGGTAATCAAACGATAATATTTAACCCTTTCCGAATGCAGGAGTCTTTTTTACTGCTGCCATACTATGCTCGATCCACGGACGATTGGTTTGCACAAGGGCATTTCCAACATCACTTTAACGGGTTTATTTTTGACAAAATACCAGGGATCAGAAAGCTTGGTTTGCAATCGGTCTTTTCGGCCTCTTACCTTTATACTCCGGAGCATAAAAATTATCTCGAACTGGGATTTGGATTTGAAAACCTCGGAGTAGGTATTCTTAAAATCTTCCGGCTGGATGTGGTTAGTTCTTTTTTCGATGGAAAATATCAGGAAACGGGGCTTCGCTTGGGCGTGAGTCTTTAGGTAGAAAAAAATAAATGGGCAAGATCATTTGATGGTTCGCCCTGTTGTTTGAACTGGCAATTAACGAGTATTAATCCAATTGTTTAATGTCCTGTATAATTTCCTCGGATACCATGATCAATTTGCTTTCAATTTTTTGAGTTAATTGAGTTAAGTTATCAAAATCCGGTTCGTTTTCAATTACTGCTTCCAAAATCGAATATTCAGGCATCTCTGATTTGTCTTTGTTCCATTTGGACGCTTTTAACAAGTTCCAATAGTTTTTTTGAATCGCTTTGGTATTGCCTAATAGCCAAATTTCAAACCTCATTTCCAAATGATTCAGTACCAAGCCCAATTTTAGCTTTTTACTTTTCAAAAAATCATTGGTGTAGTAGAAATAGGTGTAATCCATATAACCATGAAGCATGCCGGAGAAAGCGTAATCCTCAGAGTGATTTTTAATAAAATCCACCCTAAGCTTCATCACAAACTTCACTAATTCATTATAGGCAATTAAGATATCCCCTTTATCTAGTTGATCCTTATAAATGGCAACGTAATGGCTAAGTTTCTTCATAGGAGGGTAGTGCTATTGGTATCGTTAATCCTGATCCGTATCGTAATTTCTGATCAGGTAATCAGGAGCTTCTTGCTCTTTTCTCCAATTGGTTTGGGTAAGGTAAACCATAATCACTCCCCCCAGGATCATTCCTATACGGATTAGGAATCCAACCAGCCGTCCACCGGCATCAATCCAGGTAAGAAACGATAATTGGACGCCTACCAACATCAAGAATAAGGCGAGAAAACCTACAATAAATAAACTAAAACCGATGAATGCGTATATTCCTTTTGACATTTCTATTATTTTGAATTACAAAATTAATCAATCATTGAACGGAAAAGTACATATCTTTGTAAAACTTATAGCCAGAATGGTTTTTAAACAATTTCTAAGATAAATAGTGCGAAAATTGTTTAGGCGACCAAATTAACCAAGCCAGCTCATCAATGATAAAACTGATTGAATGCCCTCGTGATGCAATGCAGGGTATCAAAGCGCACATTCCGACTGCAACGAAAATTGCCTATATCAATGAATTGCTCAAAGTTGGCTTTGATACCATTGATTTTGGGAGTTTTGTATCTCCTAAGGCGATTCCTCAAATGGCCGATACTGCGGCCGTTTTAGCGGGCTTAGATTTAGAAAACACTAATTCTAAACTTTTAGCCATCGTTGCCAACCGCAGAGGCGCGAATGACGCTTGTCAGCATAAAGCTATTCAATACCTTGGTTATCCTTTTTCTATCTCCGAGACTTTCCAGCAAAGAAATACCAATGCTTCCATCGAAGAATCGGTAGAACGGGTACAACAGATTCAAGATCTATGTATACAACACGGAAAAGAGATGGTGGTTTATATTTCGATGGGATTTGGCAATCCTTATGGAGATGAATGGAATGTGGAGCTGGTACAAAAATGGGTTAACAGGCTTTTTTCTATGGATATTCGTATCCTGTCTTTATCAGATACGATTGGCGTTTCTAATCCGGAGAACATCCGTTACTTGTTTGGAAACCTCATTCCGGCTTTTCCGGAGATCACATTTGGAGCGCATCTTCATACGCAACCTCATAACTGGAAAGAGAAAGTCCACGCGGCCTACGAAAGTGGTTGCCGACGATTTGATGGAGCACTCAAAGGTTTTGGAGGATGTCCAATGGCCAAAGATGAATTAACCGGTAATATGGCTATGGAAAATATGATCCATTACTTTAGTGAGGTAGGAGAGGAGCTTGGTCTCGACTTAGAAGCTTTTGAAAAATCTATGGCGAAGACTAGCGATGTCTTTTTGCATCATTGATCTTAGGTTTGATAATTGACTATCAAACACTTGAGAGATGACAACAAAACTTACTGCTAATTTTTCCGCTTAATTGCAGGAGTGTGTTTCCTGGATTTGTTCTTCCATTCCTTTTAATGAATCCTCATCTTGTAGACCTTTTTGGATCGTAAAGAAAAAAGTTGTCCCTTCGCCAACTTTGGACTCGACCCAAATTTCACCTTTGTGGATATCAATGATTCTTTTGCAAGTTGAGAGTCCAAGACCTGAACCATCGTATTCTTTATTTAGATGAAGCTTACGGAAGGGGGAAAATATTTTTTCGTAGAATTCTGTTTCAATACCAATACCATTATCACTCAAGGAAAACATCCAATGAGATTCTTGCTCAATTACTTTCAGCTTAATGATTAGATCCTGATCTTTTCTTCTAAACTTAATAGCGTTATTGATCAGGTTGATAAATAATTGGCTGATCTTAACCGGGATAATATTCATCTCCGGGAGGGGATCAGAGATGATAGTAGCCTGAGACTCATTGATGTTTTCTTTTAACCCTTGTTCTACGTACTTGAAAAGTTCGTTTAGATCATACAGCTTAAATCTTAAGTCGTCAACAGATGCCATCCTACCATAATCTAATAAGTCATTCACTAAGCGATTCATATTAGTTGAGCCTGATTTAATAAAATTCAGATATTCCTCAGAATCTTTATCTTCCCATCCTTTCTTGCGCAGGTGTCTTTGTAATAAGTCCGCGAAACTACGGATGGTTCTGATGGGTTGTTTCAAATCATGGGAGGCAGCGTGAGCATAATTTTTTAGTTCCTCATTGCTAAATTTTAACTTCTCCTCTGAAATGGCCAGGTTTTGTTTTTCCAGCAATAGATTTTTATTCAAACTTTCTAATTCCGCTCCTTTTAGTTTTATCAGTTCAGATTCTTTTATTAAGGCTTGGTTCATTACATCAATTTTTGCTCTTGACTGCTCTAGTTTTTTATTAAGTAGATTATATTGATACTTGAATATGAACACTATAGTCATACAAAAAAAGTAGAGTACAAAGCTGGTCGATAAGAACCTGTACCTTTCGCTGACGATACTACCAATTAATTCCGTTTGATCTACTTGATGATCCGTTATCCAGAAGATTACCAGATAGCTTATGAATATAACCTGAGACCATATAATACCATAAGTAAACCCTAAAAGTAGATAGGATACCAAATTGATAATTAACAATAGAACTAAATCCGGAGAATAAAATAAACCTGTCTCATTGATGATAAGCAAGGCTATGCTCCAGATTAGCACCATGAATAAATGACTAATTAATGGTATTGAATTGACAACCTTAAGTAAGCAAAGTAAAAAAGTGCACGACAAGAATCCATATAAGTGGAAATAGTCAGGATAGATGTGAACATAATCACTGATAAGGTATAGAACTAATGAAGTTAATAGTGAACAGAATAAAAAATATATTAAGAGTTTTGCCCTGAATTGCACCTCTTCATTCATGGTAGAAGACCTTGGTAAAATCCATTTTAGTATCATCTGGGTTTGCTTTGGATGAATTAATTTTTTAACCAAATGAAGAAGCGGAGAAGTTTTATGTCGGTTTAACTTTTTTTCATATACGAATGTTACCTGATATCCCTATTTTCTCAATATTCTATCAATAAGCCTTCCAGTTTCTAAAGCAAA
>JAHDHW010000157.1:0-4834 GCA_020631105.1 Saprospiraceae bacterium
AGAAAAAGTATGATGCCTTTCATGAAGCACTGGCTGAAAAACGATTTTTCGAACCCAAATTGAATTCGGCTGACACCCTTTATCAACAGTTAATCGAGGAACCAAGCATTGCACATCTGCATAAAGCTATTACTCGAAGGTATGCCGCAGAATTACAAGACGATGCGCAAGAAGCATTAAATGCAATACTAAAAGTAGAGCCCAACTCAATGGTTAATAATCGTTTAGTTTTAGCAGAGCAGTACAAATTATTCCCGCTTTACCTCAAGCGTGCTGGCGAACTTTTAGGTAATCAACACTATATGTACAAAAGTTTAATTGCCCGCTCTGTCTTTTTTGATGCATTAGTGGAGTCTTTTGTTTTTCATCTTTCAGCTACGAAAGAAGAAGCAAAAAGGATTATCAATAAATATCGTCAATCTTTAGCTATCGAGCCCTTTGCTCCTCATACTAACTATTATTTGAGCTTAGGTTTTATGACCGTCGGAGATGAACCAGACTCCGCTTATCATTATGCACAAACGGCTACGGAACAAGCACCAACCTGGCTACTCCCTTATACCAGTGTTGTTTATTTTTATCTACAAAAGTATAAGCGTTTTGATGAAGCTAAAGAGTTAATAGAAAAGTGTAAAAATATTGACTCAAGCAACTATCTGGTTTACCAAAGTAAAGCGGCATATCATTTTTATCAAAAAGAATATAAACAAGCTATTAAAATATATAAGGAACTCCTCCAAAAGGATTCCACAATCTTATATGCCTGGAATAATCTGGGAGCCTCCCATCTTAAAACCAGAGAGTATGATCTTGCGGAAGCGGCCATTTTAAAATCTATTGAGATCGACCCTGATCGATATGTGCCTTATTACACTCTGGGTTTTTTATATGCCGCTTTAAAACGAACGGAGGAAGCAAAACAAATGCTTTTGAAAGCAATACAGCTCAACCCCCGAACCATCACAGTCAGAAAAAAATTAGGTGTAATTTATTACAAAGAAGGCAAGTTAGATTTAGCCAAAGACATTTGGCTAGAGGCCTATGAGCTTATGTCGCATGACATCGAATTAGGTCTTAATCTTGCAACCATATCAATTGAACTTGATAAGCAAGAAGAAGCGATTAATTTTTTAGACAAAGCATTTGAAAGTGGCAAAAGAGATTACGAAGAAGTCATTAAAGATTTTTCGGCGCTGAAAGGAGTAGATGCCTATGAAAAATTACTAAAAAAATATTTCCCAAAAAGACATAAATAATCAATCCTTTTTAACCTAAACCCACTTAAAATGAAAGCTCTTATTCGAATTACCCCAATCCTTTTTTTATCATTTTTAATTTTGGTCTCATGTAATAAATCAGAAGAATCCGCTACTAAAGAAGCCCCCAAAACTACTGTTCTTCCTCCTCCTCCTACACCTTTACTCATAGGAGGGAATGTAAAAAGTATGAGAACTAAACAGGGCATCGCTAATGTAGCTATTAAAATTGATGGAAAAAGTCAAAATCCAACTAATGGAAATGGATCTTTTCCTATTTCTTATACTCCAAACACTACCATAACTATTTCTTATAGTCATAACAACTATGAGACCTTAACACAAGAATATACAAACATGTCTGATGTAAACGCCATAACTGTTTACTTAGAGGAAGCAAGCTCTCCTAGTGTAAACAATAAATCTGTACGCGGAATTATTGAAAAAGAAGCCAAAGGTTCTAACTCTGTTACTCCTCTAAAAGATATTCAGATAGGAGTCGCTTCCAATGGAAGAACAGTAACCACTAAAACCAATAAAGATGGATTCTATAGTATTCCATTTACAGGAGCAACTCCAGTATATACCTATGATTATAAAATAAATGCTACAACCAAAAACACTATCATCACTCAACGGTCCAGCATTAAAGACAGTTCTGATGTTGATATTATTTTTGATGAGGCCGTAGGTGGTATTCAGGTAGATACACTTGAGCAATAGCAAATCACACTAGGAATCAATTTTAAATTGTTACCAGTACTCTAAAGTAAAAATACCTTGAGCACGATTATGTCCTCAAGGTATTTTTATAGTATCAATAAAAAATATTGATTAGCTACTTCCTAAAAAAAGCATCCCAAGCGCCATCGCTACCATCGATACATCTTCCACAATGGTTACTGTTGACATTGGCAGATTAAACACATCTCCCAGGCAGGCACACTTAATTTTTCGTTTATCGAGGTTACTCTTGATCACACCGATACTACTGACACCAAGGACAATTACGGTAATCCAATTGGTCCATACCGGAGCAAAATTGATCAAGTAACTAATCCCAAGGCCGAGTTCTACAAAAGGATAAATAAAACCCCAGGGTTTCCAGACTCCAGCTACCACATCATACATTTGATAGCTCTCCGCAAAACCTCGGATATTCAGCAGTTTGAAAAATGCAAAAACAATAAAGAACCCAGCCATAAAATGGCGCATCCAGAGCATTCCTGAAAAATCAGCAAAAGGATATTGTGCTAAAAGCGTAACGCCAGTAATAAAAGCAACAATTAAAATTAATGGTCGATAGGTTGTAAAGGATTTCTCCGGGAGCTCAAGCTCCGACGTGCCTTGCACCGTCGGAGACGTCGCTGATCCTGCTAACGCAGCAGGCTCCGCCGGTAATGCTTCAATAGCATACTTACCAAGGGCTGCCTGCAATTCCTCTACCTCAATTGCACGTTCAAGCGTGAGTACGCCCTGTGGCGCTTCCAATTGTATATTTGCTTTCGAGATGCCGGGTATGGCTTCCAGAGATTGTTTAACCTTAGCAACACAACCACCACAAGTCATCCCCTCTATTTTATAGGTTTTTTCCATGATATTAACATGTTTAACAAAATAACGTATGGATTTCAAGATAGTTTAGTTGCTTATAAGCCAAACAAACCAGGTAGCCACAGACTCAACTCCGGAATGTACGTCACTAAGAGCAATGCCACCAGCATCGCAATAAAAAAAGGCATCAGCGGGCGAATCACTTTCGGAATAGTAGTCTCCGCTACACCTACACCAACGAATAGAACCGCACCAACCGGAGGCGTACAAATCCCAATACAAAGATTCAAAACCATCACAATTCCAAAGTGCGTAGGGTCCATCCCTAACTCCGTGATGACTGGCAAAAAGATAGGTGTAAAGATTAAAACCGCTGCAGTCATATCCATAAAAATCCCGACAAATAAAAGGATCAAATTGATAATCAGTAAGATCACAATCTTACTATCACTTATATTCAAAAGTGCTGCAGTAATATCTTGAGGAATATTTTCGTAAGCCATGATCCAGGACATACTCATCGATGTCCCGACTAACAACATTACTATCGCAGTGGTCACAACCGAGGAAAGAAATATATCCGGCAGTTCCTTAAAGGATACTTCTTTGTAAAAGTACGTAAGCACCAAACAATATAATACAGCTACCGCCGAAGCTTCTGTCGCAGTAAATATGCCCCCGACGATTCCTCCAATAACAACCAACAACAAGAGCAAACTCGGAAATGCACTCCAAAAGCTTGTCCACACTTGCTTTAAAGTACTCCGTTCACTTCCTTTATAACCTGCTCGCTTAGACCAAATCGCTGCAACAATCATTAAAAACAATCCGGTTAAAATCCCCGGAATATATCCCGCCAAAAATAAGGCAGCGATAGAAACTCCTCCACTCGCCAGTGAATAAACAATCAATACATTACTCGGAGGAATGACCAAGCCTGTAGTGGATGAAGTGATATTTACAGCTGCAGAAAACTCTTTACTGTACCCTTCCTTTTCCATCTCTCCGGTCATAAAGCTACCAATCGCAGATGCTGCTGCTACTGCTGAACCAGCTATTGCCCCAAACATCATCGCAGAGATAATATTCACATGTGCTAATCCTCCGGGCAAAGAACCGACAAGTGAACGCGCAAATGCAATAAGCCGCCTGGCAATCCCTCCCCTATTCATGATTTGCCCTGCTAAAACAAAGAAGGGAATCGCCAACAAGGAGAAACTATCCAGCCCCGTAGCCATTCTTTGTGCAACGGTTGTAAATGCAGGAATTGCCGGAATGCTCACTAACATCGTAAAAATACTACTCAAGCCAATACACCAGGCAATCGGTACACCGATGCTCAATAAAATGAGGAAAGTAAGAACGAGTATAAGGGCTTCCATAATTTGGATTTTAGCTTGCTTAGAATTGAAGCTTTTTAAAGGTAATTATTCAACCGCTGGCTGATACGTTTCTGTCAGTTTAAAATAAATAATAAACAGTCCACTCAAAGGGACAACCCCGTAAACAACTGACATAGGAATTCTTAAGGCAGGAGATAATTGCCCAAGTATTTGTGAAATATAAATCAATCTACTTCCTCCTATCACTAATACGAAAAGTGCAAAAACGATAACTAAACCTCTTACGAATAAATTTAATCGCTTATCTGCTTTAGCACTTATCTTCGAAGATATCAGGTTAATCGCTAAATGCGCCTTCTGGCCCGAGACATAAGCTGCTCCCAATATACCGATCCAGATCAACAGGAATCGAGCTAGTTCTTCTGACCAACTCGCCTGAGCCCCCATCGCATAACGGGTAAAGACACCCCATAAAACATCAAGGGTCATAACTGCCATCAAAAGGGCCAAAAACCTACCCAGATAAAAACTGATTCGATCTCGCATAACATTTGAATTCACAATGCTTTGAATTATTTTTTATTCGTTGATCATAGCGCTGACAAAGCTTTAAATCAATGGTAACTTTAATCAATTGCCTGAATCTTTTGAATGACCTCAAACATCTCCTGATCATCCTTA
>JAHDHW010000157.1:4934-8521 GCA_020631105.1 Saprospiraceae bacterium
TTAATCAATTGCCTGAATCTTTTGAATGACCTCAAACATCTCCTGATCATCCTTATACTCTTCCAAAAGGCCTTTTGTCATTTCCATAAAGGTAGATTTATCCGGACGAAGGATTGTTACCCCTGCCGCCTGAACTGCATCCAGTGCTTCTTGTTCTGCCTCTACCCATAGTTTTCTCTGGAAAGCGATAGCCTCATCTGCTGCTTCCTGTAACCAGATCTGTTCCTGAGGTGTTAATCGATTCCAGGCGACGGTACCGATGACCAGGATATCCGGTACTGCAGTATGTTCATTCAGAGAATAGTATTTACAGATTTCATAATGGCGGGAAGTATAAAAACTCGGCGGATTATTTTCAGCACCATCTACTACGCCTTGTTGTAATGCAGTATACAATTCACCGTAGGAAATCGGAGTCGGCGCAGCGCCCAGCGAACGTACTAAATCCATCGCAGTTACACTTTCCTGAACTCTGATTTTTAAGCCCTCCAAATCTTTTGGGCTTTCGACAGGTTTATCCTTAGTATAAAAAGAACGTTGCCCTGCATCAAAATACCCAAGTCCTCGCAGCCAAAATTTTTCGCTTTCCAAAAGCAAATCTTTTCCAACCTCACTATCCTGAACTCTGTAGCCATGATCCCGACCTTTGAATATATATGGTAAACTAAGAACCTTAATCTTAGGCGAGAAACTCTCCATCACCGCACCGGAAGCTTTTGTCATCGCTAAGCTTCCGATTTGTAATAATTCCAGTGCCTGTCTTTGTGTCCCTAATTGCTGCGCTGGATAAATTTCAATTTGAAGTTTGCCTTCAGATTTTTCAGCAAGTCGTTCTGCCATGTATTCCATTCCTCGGTGAACGGGATGTGTAGCATCCAGGCCATGTGCTAGCTTTAGATATTTAGTATCAGAGATTTCAGCGCAGCCTTGCCATAGGCAAAACACAAAGAGAAAATATAAGGCTAGTCGCTTTTCCATGGTTAAAGATTTTTCGCTTCTATTCTATATCCTAATTACCGATACAAATTCAATTACTAATCATTTAATTGAAAATCAAAATACGCTTTTGCATTATTATAACAAATATCCTGTACCATCTTTCCGAGCCATTCGATATCATCCGGTAGTTGTCCTTTCTTGATATCTTCTCCGATGAGGTTACAGAGAATCCGGCGAAAGTATTCATGACGAGGAAAAGATAAAAAGCTACGACTGTCTGTTAACATTCCAACAAAGCGACTCAATAAGCCCATATTCGACAGCACATTCATCTGGTCTTCCATCCCGTCTTTTTGATCTAAAAACCACCAGCCAGAGCCCCATTGTATTTTCCCCGGAACACTACCATCGTTATAGTTTCCGGCCATCGTAGCAAAGACTTCATTGTCTCCTGGGTTCAGATTATAGATGATGGTTTTAGTCAGCATTTCTTCTGCATCCAGCCGATTAAAGAAACGAGAAAGGCCCTGTGCCTGCGGAAAATCTCCAATAGAATCACAGCCCACATCTGCTCCAACCTGATCCATTAGGCGTTGGTTATTATTTCGTAGTGCGCCCAAGTGAAACTGCATCACCCAACCTCTGACGAAATACATTTTGGCCAGATGATATAAAATACAAGATTGATATTGGATCGCTTCTGCAGGATAAAGTGTATCTCCTTTTAGTCGCTTGCGTAGGATACGTTCTACTTCGTCATCCGTAAAATCTGCACCATACAATCGACTTAAGCCATGGTCTGCAATCCTGCCTCCCAAAGTATGAAAGAACTCTACTCTATTTTCCAAGGCTGCCAACAAATCTACTAAGTCTCTTATTGGCCGATCAGTGATCGATTCCAGCTCTCGAATTTTATCTAAAAAGCTTGGGCCTTCAATCATAATTAATTTATCCGGCCGAAATCCAGGAATCATTTTGCAGCCCCATTCTTCATCCATGAGTTTTTTATGATGTTCCAAACTATCTGTAGGATCATCGGTCGTACAAACTACCTTGACGTTCATTTTATTTAAGAGACCTTGTGTAGAAAAGTCAGGAGATTTTAATTGAGCATTCGCATTTTCGTAAATAGCCGCACCTGTTTTTGCATTCAACAAATCATTAATTCCAAAATACCGCTGAAGCTCTAAGTGCGTCCAATGATACAAAGGATTCCGCATGGTGTAAGGAACGGTTTCGGACCATTTCAAAAATTTAGCTTCGTCACTCTCTGCTCCGGTAATATATTTTTCTGCTATTCCATTTGCCCGCATGGCCCGCCATTTATAGTGGTCTCCTTTTAGCCAGGCTTCAGTAATATTTTCAAAACTTTTATTCTCGGCAATTTCATCCGGAGGTAGATGATTATGATAATCGATAATGGGCATATCTGCTGCATAATCATGGTATAGTTTTTTTGAGAACTTATTCTCCAGTAAAAAGTGCTCGTTTAAGAAAGGCTTCATCGTTTTCCGTCTTGGTTTTTCTAGTTTTTAATGCTCAGGGAATTTATTTGGTTTGGCCATTGGTACTACCAGTAAAAATCACATAAGCTGAATCTCTTTCCTTTTGCGGGAAGATTTGTATATCCCCTGAATAAGTGCCAGTGATCTCCGCCCCTCTTTACCGTCGACTTGAGGTTTTTTATTTTTTTTGACTGCTTTTATAAAATCAGAGATTTGTGCTTTATGTAAGGCATGATTGATGGCCATCGGATCAGCGAATCCTGTTTTAGAAACTTCATTAGAAAAATTATCCTTAGTAGTTTGATCCTCGATATCCCAGGAGATAATTTTTCCTCCTTCCAAAATCACACTTCCTTTGGTTCCGTAAATTTCTAAGCGTGCAGGATATCCCGGCGTTATAGCTGTGCTACCTTCAATTGTACCTAAGGCTCCGTTTCTGAATGTTAATAAGCCTAGCCCCAAATCTTCTCCTTCAATTTTATGTTTAACAGTCCGAACCTTACCGAATACACTCTTAACATCTCCCATTATATCCAATAACAAATCGATGGTATGTACCCCTTGATTAATCAAGGCCGCGCCACCGTCTCCTTTGATCGTACCTTTCCAACTACTGGATTTATAGTAGGCCTCGTCTCTAAACCATTTGATATAGGCATTACCCAGAATTAATTTTCCCAGGTGTCCTTTTCTTACCGCTTTTTTCAATCGCATATAATCCGGACTAAAGCGATTTTGAAAAATCACGCCCAATTTCACGCCCGCTTTTTTGCAGGCAGCAATCATCTTATCTGCTCTCTTGACGCTCACTTCAATTGGCTTTTCTACTAAGACATGCTTTCCCATTTTGGCTGCAGCCAGCGTTGGTCCCAAGTGGTTACCACTATGCGTACAGATGATGACAACTTCGACCGATTTATCTTCAAGGAGTTTTTGATAGCTCGCATAAGTTTTTACCCCAAACTTCTTGGAGGCTGCTTTAGCCCTTTCCTTTGATGAACTTGCCATTGCGATGAGCTTACAATTGTTTAGCTCTTGTACGCTTTTGAGGTGATGCCCTGCAATGGATCCTGTCCCAATAATACCTATTCCGATTTTCTTTAAACTCATTTATCCTGGATTAGGGAGATAAGATACCAATAT
>JAHDHW010000157.1:8621-12419 GCA_020631105.1 Saprospiraceae bacterium
GATACAGGTCCCTGATAAGTAAACTTCAAAATATTCCCACGATTCTGCAGGTCCGAAACTTGTGTCAAGCCATTCGGTCCGGAAGTCCTGCCACTAGCATCCGTAATCACATAGAAAGATATGCCATCTGGATCAACCACAATATCCCGATATCGATTGGGGGTGTAAAATAATTCAGTAGTATCTCCTACAACACTCGTCCCACTTTCGTCAAGCTTTAAGCGGTAGACTTTACCTCTTTTCAGGCTACTGACTAAAACAGAGTTTTTCCATCCTGGAATCGCATCATTTCCATAGAAGGCGATACTCGACGGCGCAACGTTAGGACGACAAACCCAGGCGTTTTCGCAGGCAGGATTTTCGAAGTCGTAATCATCCGCAACCGCAAACATGGATAAAAGTGGCTCCTGATAATTGGATGCCATAAAAGCACTTTCTTCCATTAATTCTGCTGAATTGGGACATAAACCTTCAATGTACTCTTCACTTTCGCAATCCGTTGCTGTGGACCAATTACAATAATCATAAGCCTGATCATCCTGATACCCCGCAACATTCGGCCAGCCGTAATTACCGCCAGGAAAAATAACATTGACTTCATCATCTGTTACCGGACCATGTTCGTCAGAATATAATAAGCCATTATTCCCAAATACAATTCCCTGTGCATTACGATGACCGTAAGAATAAACATGACTTTGCACTCCATTAAGCATTGGGTTATCATTAGGGATGGAACCATCTGTGTTGATTCTTAATATTTTACCGGGGTAATTTGACCAGTCTTCCGCATCAATTTCCGCTTGACTGGGTAACACTTGAGACAGGATCGTCTTACAAAAATTTCCTCCCTGATTACTGCCCTGATCTCCGATGGTGTAATATAGTTTTTCGTCCGGACCAAAGATTAATCTTCCGGAATTATGATCATTACTCAAAGGAAGGTTATCAAGTATTACCATCGGGGAAGATAGCGAACCATCCTCTCCATCAATAGAGTACGTATAGCGTACAATTCTTTGCTTATTCTCTCCTTGTACCGTTTGGGTATACGCTAAATAAACGTAAGGATGATCTCCAAGCAAGTCTTCATGAAGCGCCATACCTAATAAACCATCCTGTCCAAAAGAAGAAAAAATATCCGGAATTTGAATTAGATCATCTCGCTCTGCTGTAGCCGGATTAACCCGTACCACAATACCTGCTGGCCTTTCCGTCACCCATAGGTGATCGTCCGGGCCATAGTGTAAGTCCCAGGGTTTGTTTAAAAACTCATTGGCTCCAATGGGTGTCATTGTAAAGTCTTGGGCTTGTACAAGACAACTGATCATGGCAAACAAAATAAAGAAGACTGCAAATACCGGGGAGCGTAATTTCATTATAAAAGCTTTAGGAAAACACTTATCAATTCAATTCCCCTTTAAGATACTACCCTATCGCATCATTTACTACTTTTTGGGCTTCTTCCTGTAGTTGTTGCAAATGTGTTGTCCCTTTGAAACTTTCCGCATAGATTTTATAGATATTTTCTGTACCAGAAGGTCGTGCAGCGAACCAACCATTAGCAGTTTCTACCTTTAAGCCTCCTATGGCGGCGCCATTACCAGGGGCATCAGTTAGGATATTGGTGATTTTTTCTCCGGCGAGCTCGGAAGATGTGATTTGCTCAGAAGATAATTTCTTTAGCTTATCCTTTTGCTCCGGCGTAGCTGGCGCATCAATACGGTCATAAACGGGGGTTCCAAATTCTTTTGTGAAATCCTGGTAAATTTCTGCAGGATCTTTACCTGTACTTGCAGTGATCTCACCAGCAAGTAAAGCCGCAATGATCCCATCCTTATCAGTAGACCAAACCTCTCCTTGCTTATTTAAAAAAGAAGCACCTGCACTTTCCTCTCCTCCAAAGCCTAAACTTCCATCGTATAAGCCGCCCACAAACCATTTAAAACCTACCGGTACTTCTACTAGTGTACGTCCAAGTTTTTTCGCAACCCGGTCAATCATTTGAC
The DNA here is from genome assembly GCA_020631105.1 of Saprospiraceae bacterium. Lineage (GTDB taxonomy): Bacteria > Bacteroidota > Bacteroidia > Chitinophagales > Saprospiraceae > JAHDHW01. The sequence continues at coordinate 10,631 of JAHDHW010000157.1, forward strand.
TACTGACTAAAGTTTTTCCAATCCCCGTAGCTGAACTCCACTGCGGTCGGTTTTGGAACAAATAATCAATCGCTACCGCCAAAAAATGATTCGGTTGCATAAGACCTGCACTTTGCGTCACGATCCCGTGCCGATCATGATCTGTATCGCAAGCAAAAGCTACCGGAAATTTATCTTTCAACTGTATCAATCTTTGCATAGCATAGCTAGACGACGGGTCCATTCTAATCTTACCATCCCAATCCAGCGACATAAAACTAAAAGTATGATCTACCGCATCATCAACAACGGTAAGGTTCAGATCATAACGATCCGCAATCCTTTGCCAATACTTTACTCCGGCGCCTCCTAGTGGATCAACGCCCATTTTAATTCCAGACTCCTTGAGTAAGTCCGTATCAATCACCTGACTTAAGTCAGCGGTATAGGCTTCCAGGTAATCATATCGTTTTGTCGTAGATGCCTTTAATGCTTGAGCAAGTGGTATTCTTCTAACTGCCTGAAGTTTGTTTTCTAAGATTTCATTTGCTCTTGATTCGATCCATGAAGTTACCGAGCCCTCTGCAGGTCCCCCGTTCGTCATGTTATATTTGAACCCACCATCTTGTGGAGGGTTATGAGAGGGTGTAATGATAATTCCATCTGCCAAACCAGTGGTTCTTTTTTTATTATACTCGAGTATAGCATGACTTACCGCAGGAGTGGGAGTATACTCATCATTAGTGGCAATCATGGTTTCTACCCCATTTGCAGCAAGGACTTCCAAGGCGGTAGCCTGTGCGGGAGTAGATAAAGCATGAGAATCCATCCCCATGAATACCGGCCCCGTAATCCCTTCTTTTTCCCGATAATTACAGATTGCCTGTGTTGTCGCCAGAATATGCTGCTCATTAAATGATCGATTCAAGGAAGATCCTCGATGACCGGAGGTTCCAAATGCAACTCTCTGTGTTCGCTGAGACAGATCCGGCTTTAAGGTAAAATAGTCTGTAATTAACTGAGGAATGTTTATACGTTGGTCTTTGGATGCTGTCTTACCAGCCAATGGATGGATTGCCATATATTATTTTTTTATCAAATATAAGACTATGGCTTACATCATCAAAGTAAAAGGGTTTGCTTTTTACATTTGCCTAAACTATACTACTTGCATTATGCTTTGAAAGCTTTCACTGCAGAGATTTTAGGTAAAGAAGATTAGACAGTAGTCATGATGAATATATTGGGATAACAAGTAGAAGAATACAGCTTTATGCAGATAGTTGAATGCTCAGTCAATGAATTTGAACGAGGCGTATACTTATTAGATTTCTATGATACAGTAGGATATCGAATCCAATCACAAAAACTAGTGTTCGAATAAGAATTTTGGTAGGAAAAATTTGAGCCGATGGAGGGATTCGAACCCCCGACCCGCTGATTACAAATCAGCTGCTCTGGCTCCCGATAGCTATCGGGATGAGCTACATCGGCTTATATAAATTGCACTATAGTGCTTGAATTATATGATTTTACAAAAACTAAACCATAATTTCTAGTTCATATAAGCTTTTACTTATATCGTGCTTGGATGATTTAAAACACAAAAGTACTTAAACTACATAGCGCTTTGTTACGGTATAACCGGAAGGACTCGAACACACGACCCTCCCGGTTGCACCGGGACAGGTATGCTAACCAAGTTCATTGGTTTCAGAATCTATCATGTCTCACCCCGACTAGAGCATATTAAGTGTAATATTTCATTTTAGAGAAGGCGCTTTTTAAAACACAAAAGGCGCTTCATTAC
>JAHDHW010000158.1 GCA_020631105.1 Saprospiraceae bacterium
TTCGTTCATTTTCTCTTGCGGCAAGTTATTAGATGAAACAAGATACAGAACTTAGAATAAATGGAGGGAATGCAGACAAGCTAGTATTTGAAGGCAGAGCAGCGCTATTTGCACACTTCATAAATCGAATAGAAAATTGTTGACCTTATGTTTTTGATAAGCGCTTCATTCGAATTCTTGATTGCTGATTTTACCTTTACTTCAAGCTCACTTGCCCCGAATTTTTCTACCAATATTTGATAGTAGTCTTTCGAAGAGAGCAATAAATGGACTATGTTTTGAATACTGATGTCGATTTCTAAATCTTCTTTGCCTTGTATTTTTTTAAGCATTCCACTGGCATTTAATCCAGAGAAATCTTCCTGATGATTATAAGGAGAATTAAGTTCACTTAGAGTGACTTCAGTTAAAGATTGTAAAATAGGATTTAGCTTTATCTCGAAATCATAGACAACGATCTTTGTTTTATTTTTACTTATTCTAAGGATTTCATCTAGTAAACGTTGAGACTTTGCATAGAATAAAGAACCTGCGAAAGTGATGATGTCAAAGCACTGATCTTTGAATGTAAAACTTTCGGAGAGCAGTACCTGGTATTCCACTTTTGGATGGATGATTGTATTTTTTAACATTGACGTACTTGGATCAACTCCGATTACCTGTTCGCAATATTTACTCAAGGCAATACTGGAATTCCCAACTCCACATCCAATATCTAAGCCTAGCGAAAAAGTATCTGAAGCATCCAAGCACTTTTGTAAAATTAGATCATGCAAGGGAGGGCGATACTGTAAATAATGGAAGGAGGTGAAATCATCATATTCGTTTTCCATGGGGCCAAAGTAGTTTTCCTGATGAGCGTAGCGGTTGAAAGGTCGAAAGTAATCCGGCGTTGAATCGTAGATTCTTCAGCGTGTTCACTATAGAATAAGAATAATCACAAGTGTTCAATTACCTGATAACTCTAAAGTATCTACTTTAATGACCTGTCCTGAAGCTAAATCGTTTAGTTTTATATTACCGATTCTGACACGTATCAAGCGAAGAGTTGGAAATCCTACAACTGCTGTCATTTTTCGGATTTGTCGGAATTTTCCCTCTCTAAGTGTTATTGATATCCAGCTGGTAGGGCCGTGTCTTTCATGTCTTACCTTTTTGGACCTAGCCTCAAAAACCGGAGCCGGATCTAATTTTCGAGCTTTACATGGAAGCGTTCGATACATGCCTGATTTTAAGGAAATTGATATGCCTTGCTGTAGTTTTAGAATTGCGGATTCATTGATCTGCCCGTCAACCTGAACGAAATATTCTTTTTCGATTTTCTTACTTCTTACCTGAGCACTTACGATCCCGTCGGTGGTTAATAATAATAAACCCTCTGACTTTTCATCCAAGCGTCCGATGGACATTACTCCTTCCGGAAAATCGTAAAGCGTACCAAGTAGTTTTTTGTTTCTTCTTCTATTCTGATTGTTGACAAACTGTGAAAGGTAGCCAAACGGCTTATGAATAATGAAATGATGATGTTCAGACATTAATAGATTTTGGATTTATAGCAGAAAAACGAATATACGATCTTTTTCTTCGAATGTCCTTTGGTTCTTTTTATTATTCGCTGAGCTATCGCCTAAAAAACGAAACAGCATACTTCAATTTGAAGTATGCTGTCAACTATAATAATTACGAATTTAATAGTCTAATAAACGGAACTCAAATAAGCTATGCCTCCATGAATGATCTCTGTGCTATAACTATTTCTTTTCTCTGAGAGGTAAGCAGCATATGGTTGTGTACCCGCCATATCCATATTGTCGGCGTAGATCATTGTGCCGGAATGGAAATTGGGCTCTAGCATTTTGAAAAGCGGTAAGTATAAGTCTTTCCAGCCATCAAGAAAAAGAAAATCAATGGGCGAGGAATGATCTTTAAGTGTTTGCATGGCATCGCCAACCAGGATTTCTACGAAATCGCTTAAACCGGCGTCTTTGATATTCTCCCCGGCTCTGGCTGCTTTACTTTCTATTAGCTCTGTGCTCACTACTTTTCCATTAGTTTCACGAGCGCCATCAGCAAGGTAGATTGTAGAAATTCCAAAGGAAGTACCAAATTCTACAATTTCTTTGAAGTTGTTTTTAATAATAATTTCACGTAATGCCTCTCCTTGTTTTTGCGATACTGGTAAGTATGCATTTTTAAAATCTGCAGGTTGCATAGGACGGAAGATTGATTTTACTACACCTCTTCCGATTCGCATATAATCTTTTTGTGCATCGCGATGCAACATGGATAACTTTTTTTCAACTGTGTTCATATTCTAATTTTAAATTAAATGCACTGCCCTCCAAGTGATTTGGAATAGCACTCAAGGCTGTACAATAAATCAAAAACTCTTAGAGTAATTATCTATCTGATTTTGTAGATAAACCCTAATCATTTTATACAGTAAAGTTATGTTGATTTAGACTTAGGTGAAATGTATAAAACTGTATATAAACTGTAAAAAACGGAAAATGCGGACTTTTTGAAGGGATTAGTCTAATGTTTGATAAAACGAAGGACTGCTCCATCTTCAAATACCAAAAAATAGAGGTCAGTATTAAGCCCTTGAATATTTATTTCTCCATTAGCATTTAATTGCCCCTTAAGAACTTCTTTTCCTGAAGTGGTATAGATTGTATAGTTTGCAGGATGCATGACTCCCGAAATCTTAATTAGTTGTGTTGAGGGATTGGGATATAAAGAATAATACTGAAGCTCTTTTTTTACTTCAGTTGTATTCGTGGGTAAGTCAAAGGAGAAATTATTATAGGTAGGGAAGAAATTTTCGCCCAGGTTTTGAGGTAAGGTAGCAAGACCAAATAGCAGCGTAGAGTGATCAATCCCAATTATCTCATTAGGCAGCCAGTTGTTATCATTTTTGCTATATCTCCACAGGATGGGATCTCCAGACGGTAAGGTATACTTACCTTTATGATCGTTCCATAAATTGACCAAATCCTCTTCTCCACTTAAATTAACAGGGAGGAACCCTGCTATGATATGAGGGGAAATGATCGTGTCCACATTATTGTTAATCGCATTAGCCTGGTAAGGATTACTAATTGCTGATCCTGCTCCTAATCCCCATTCATAATCTTGTTCGTGGAAGTTGCTCCACCAAGAGAAGTCTGCATTTTGCGCATTTTCGAAATAATCAAGATACTCCGCTGTACTAGTAAAATGATGGCACAGGTAGTAATTAAATTGATGCGTAAAAGAAGATAAAAACGAGGTACTGTTATCCGTCAAAACCTCAAAGTTGTTATAATTAATCTTGGGCAATTGGACCGGCGAATTATAAAAGTTATTCCAAAGTTGTTGACTTTTGCTATTGGGGTCATCGGAGGCGTTTTTAGAAATCCATGCCACGATCATATATTCGCTGTAGGGTAGTGTTAATGAATTTGGGATGCCAGAACCATCCGCATTCATGGATAAAAATATTGAACCATTTGCTGGATCATTGATTGCCGCTTCGAATTCAATAGAACTCCATAAAGTTGTTGCATAATGCGAAATGCTATCATTCTGAAAATATTCTTTGGCAAATAAAGCGGCTGACATAAGAATGTCTGTATCAATGGTACTGTATTCGGAGTTCCACATTTGGGCCCCGGTGTTTATGTCCATGAAATGTCTGAAGTATCCATTGGCAGTCCGGTCCGGGTTGAAAGTGGGGTGATGGCCATTAACCGTCTTAAGCGTAGCTAAGGCTAATTCCTGAGCATTATCAATCCAGTTCATGGCATCTGCAATACATAGAGAAATTAATCCCATTCCGGTGTTTGATATCGAGATAGGGTGATAGTCTGCGCCACTAAATAATTTTGCATCTCTGTACATTCCGTTGGGCAATCGCTGCAACTCAAAAACCTTATAGCTATTCCGAAAAATAGTATCAATTGTTGTTTGACCTTGTAAAGTAGGACTATAGATTAATATCAGAAAAAACAGGATTCGCTTCATGCTTCTTTTTTATTATGATTTTCGAGGAGGTTTAGGAGTATTTCTTCGTTTGCCTAATGCCTTTAAAGATTTCCTTGACGCAATACGTAAGTCTTCCCAGTCCGGATTATCTTTGACGGCTGCTTCTGTAAGTTTTTCTTTATCATACCTAATGAATTGTATTGCTTCATTGACTTCGCTAATTGCATCAGTTTGTTGATCTGTAATGATTTTCCAGCTGTTCAAAAAACTACTATGTCCCAAATCGTGATCACTGCTCCAACCTGCTTCCAGTATTTTCTTTCCTGGTAAGCGTCCAGCACCTACAGTTTTTATTTGTACGGCTGCCTCCGCTGATAGTAATTGTAAATCATCAATCAATTCCTGAAGGAATATCTGGCCATGTGCCTGGTGATAGGTTTCATTTGATACACAAGCGTTGATCAATAGCTTGGTTAATTGAGTAGCGGATTTTTCTTTCGATTCTCCCATCTGGAAGATGGTTATCGCAGATTGATCTGCAGTTTTCGAAATGGCTTTGCTTTGGTTTGGGGAATCTTTAGCGACAGATTTCCATAGTTGAACGAAAGTGGTTTTTAAGAATTCCAGGTCCGTAGAATCATCAACTAAAAAGACCACTGAATCCATATGGATTTTATCCCGCAGGACGCCTAATTCATATATACATCCTTTTCGTTGTGGTGTAAATCCTCTGAGGTCCATCATCACAATCGCATGTTGAGTAAACATTGATTCAACGGCAGACATCCAGGTGTCATCAAAGCAATGATCTTCCCAAACGGCACCGATTGCATTGGAATGAATATGTCGACCTATAACACCGGCTTCATCTCGGTTTAAGAATCGGTAACGCAATCGGCCCAATAAAATATCAAAGCCAATATCTGCTTCTAATTGATGAACGGAAACATCCGGGGCAGCGATACAAGTGATACTGCCAAATCCTTTCCAGCGTGGTGCCAGGTGGCTAAATAAAAATTGCCCCCTCCGTTGGTCGCCGAATACCCGTAAGAATACCATACGGTTGGAGTTGGCATTTTTTGAATTGGTAAAACGATTGAATAATCTGTAAGAAATTTCATAAGAAACTATTCCAGCCAAAAAGCAGATAGTTGCTATTAGTAAAATAAAATCCTTTTCCTCAAGCTCTTGTGATGACCATTCTAAATACAAGAGTACAGCAGCTAGTAAGATTACCGGAATCCAAAACAACCTTGGAGAACGTAATGCTTCGCTGATCCAGCGACCTATTCCGGGGATGATTTTCCATTGCTTTTCTGGTTGTCCACCCCGACCTGATATTTCTGTAAGCAGGACTAAAGGAGATAAGAGCGCTAGTAATAAGGTATGTAGATAAAAGCCAAAACCTAAACGAAATTGGCGAAAAGGAGTACGATCTCCTAATCTAAAGGATGAACCTGTACGGCCTATTAAAAGCGAAATGATACAAAAAACAGCTAGCGGAATATAAATGGGATATCCATATAGTTCTTTTAGATTGAAAGCATAGGCTACTGCGGCAATTCCAATAAAAGCAGCAATGGGGCCGCTTACATCCCGCAGCCATGCTAAGCGTTTTAAGCGATTTGCGGACTGTTGTTTTTCTTTTCCTCTTTTCGATAGTTTAATATCCTTTGAAGCATCCAGAATATTCAGCTTTAGTTTTTTTGAGCTGGATCCCGCTTTTTGCGTGCTAACTTTAGCTGGGCCTTTGCTTGATTTTTCCATCATCAACTTTAGCACATTCTTATTATACCGCCATTGAATGAACCATCCCAATAAACAGAATATGAGTATTTCGATGAGTACAAAAATTAAAATCTGAGGGATGGAATGCTCAGGGGATTGAGCTATATAAACCAACGGAAAAAGAAAAAGAAACGAAAAACCAAGAGATATAGTTGGTATAAATAGACATTGGAAGGCAGAACGCAGGGAAGATACTAAGGCTTGAATAAGCGAAAAATCAGTTTTTGAATTATCCAAATGACCTTTCTTCAAGTAGAGATCTGGATGTATCCTTCTGTTGGCTTTATCCATAAGCGTATACATGACCCAACTTATGAATGGGACCAGAAAATATAGTCCTAAAAGCTCCAGAGTTTGAAATTTATTAGCGATAAGTCTTAATGCCAAGGACATTACTCCTAAATAAAGAAGTAATGTAAAACTTATCGACAATATTGAAGTCAGCACATTCATACCTTGTTTTTTGGAGTTAATTGACCAATTAAAATTGCTACAACCAACTATAGGCAGGGCTATATTGTTATAATACTTTGAAATCGAAATTGTATTCGAATATACAGTACTTTATTTTAATTAATGGATCACATCAAGGCTCAATATTTATTGGTATACTTAAGGATACATAAACTTATAGTTTTATGCATCGCTTAGGATCATACTGCTTTTTCATAATACTCTTTTTCTCTTATAACTCGGGATCTAGTCAGACCTTTCCATGCGAGGGCAACTTAATTTTATCTACTCAAACCAGCAATACTTCTACTTATAAAATCGTATTCGGACCATTTGGTGCAGTATACTACAACCCGCTAACAGTATATTTAGAGGAAGGCTTTGATGCTTTGGGGTTTAACCCAAAGGATAATTACATTTACGGTGTTCATAAAGATTCGAAATCAGTCGTGCGCCTTCGTTCGGATGGAAGTTACGAAATACTCGGTACTGATCCTTCCATAGATTCATTAAATGCTTTTGCTGGGGATTGTACGCCTGGAGGGCTCTATCTATGCCATGATAATGAGCTGGATAAAATACTGGTATTTGAGGTTCAGAACAACTTTAGTCTGGTCAATCAACTCGACTTATACTGGGATCCTTCTTCGGTAAATAGTGGTCCATTTACAACCAGAATTGATGATTTGGTGGTTGATCCCAATAATCCAGGTATTGCTTATGCCTTTCAGGGACATTATGGTACAGATGATTTTGATCCCTTTGAAACGCGTGGATATTTGCTAAGGATAAATATTGACTTTGCAGACCCCAATGTAGGTATGGTAACTCCGGTGGCCTTTATTCCATCCGATATTGTTTTACAGCTAGGAAGTCTTTTCTTTACAGACGGTGGCCAGTTATTTGGTTTAGGACCGTATACTAATGGTCCATTTATTCAAAGTCGATTAATCTCCATAAATCCTTTCAATGGAAATGCGATTATACAGGGCATAACCACTCCGCAAGCTCCCATGAGTGATGGCTGTTCTTGCCCGTATAGCCTGTCGTTTAGTAATGATATTGTTCCTCGTGATGTTACTTGTAATAGTTCAGAATTGAGTTTTGTCCTAAGGATAATTAATCGATCGAATGAAGAACTCAGTAATTTGATCATAAATGATACCATACCAGAAGGAATGGTTATTCAGTCGGTCACGGGAGATTTTGATGGAAATATAGCAGCAGGAACAGGTATTGGGACCAGAATATTGACCATCGAAAATCTAAATATATTACCAAAAGAATCTGTTGTCATAACCATAAATGCGAATGTGATCGATATTCCAGTTGGGTTGATCCCTAATCAGGCAGTCTTAACAAACCTTCCTACCTTATTTGGTGATACCAAAATCTCTGATGACCCTCAAACTCCAGGTTTTGTAGGAGATGTTTCTCAATTCTTTTCGGCACCACAACCTATTGAAAATGTAGCGGTGGAAGTTACACCACCTTCGAATTGCCTAAATCCTTTTGATGCCCAGATGCTAGTCTCTTCCCCAAGCTTTATTGCCGAGACTTATTATCAAGTCAGATTAATCAATCAGGAAACCTGGGATGAATTTAATTACACCGTATTCATTAATACTGATAATTCCTTTCTTCTGGATAGCCTTGGTCCGGGAGATTATCAGTTTGCACAAGTAACTCCGATAGACAGTAAATGTAGTTTTGCCTGGAAAGACACTACTATTTTGATCAGCCCTCCAAATGAGCAATTACAAGTAACTGCGGCGAGCAATAGTCCAATCTGTGAAGGATCGACCTTAGAATTAAATGGAACCGTATTTCCAGATGGAGATATTACCTGGACCGGACCACAGAGCTTTTTCTCCTCAGCGCTCGAACCAAGACTCGATTCTGCCATTTATGAGGAAAGTGGAATCTATGAGATGATCGTAAGGTATGGAGTATGCGAACAAATCAGGGAACTTGATGTATTGATTGCGGAGGAGATTGAAGCGTCTATAAATGGCCAGCTAGAATACTGTGAAAGAGAAAGCATGCAATTGCTGGCTGAAGGCCAGGGAGATTTAAAATCGTTTGAATGGCGAGGGCCAGACAATATTGAGAGCGACAGTCAACAAATCATTGTACCTGATATGGCCCCTCAAAATGAGGGTGTTTACCAAGTGGTCATAGATAATGGGTACTGCAAGGATACGGCGACTTCATTGATCTCCATCCTGCCTTCGCCGACTATTGCCTTACCAGAATTTGTTGAAACCGATTTCTGTGAACCTGTAGTTTTAAAACCTGAAATCACCGGAGACAATAACGTTAGTTTTTCTTGGACTCCAGCAGAAGGTTTGGATTGCATTGATTGCCCGGCCCCGAAGTTACAAGTGCCTTTTTTGCCAGCGTATCAACTAAGCGTTATCAACGATTTCCTCTGTGCTGATACCGCTACCATAAAAGTATCTCTGCTAAAAGACAAATTGGTTTATGCACCTAATGCCTTCAGTCCTAACTTTGATGGCTTTAATGATTACTTCCAACTCTTTCCAGGCTGCGGACTTGCAAGTATCAAAAAACTGGAAATTGTTGACCGTTGGGGAAGCGTAGTTTTTTCAAAAAACGAGATAGATTATACCGACGCTCAAGTCTTTTGGGATGGTTTGGTAGATGGCTCAGAGGTTCCATTCGGTGTTTATATCTGGTATGCAGAGATTGAATTAGTGGATGGATCCAGGCAAAAATTATTTGGAGATATTAGCCTCCTGAGATGAATTTAAGGACCTAGCTGTTAAATTTCTATAGATTCTACGCTCGTCTACTCAAGTTGGATAATAAATTGAGGGCGAAAATTTAAACAAACACTGGGTTTTAGCGTAAAAAAAGTATTGATACTATCGACATACCCTTTTAGTCGAGTATCAATATATTGAGTGTAAAAGTTTTAACTGTGCAATTTGGTGATTAAGCCCTATTTAATGCTGAATAGCCTTTTCAAAGTTTAGAATATGAGAATAGGTAAACTCGTATATTTTGGTCTATTGCTTTTTTATGCCTCCAGTTTATGGTCCCAATCGAATGTGTTATTTGAGGATAGTTTTACAGAAGAAACAACCATACAAGACAAATTTGCCATTTACCTGGATTCGACGGATAAGTATCTATACCGCGATATTGACTTAGCTAATCTTGCACTGGCTGAGTGTCAGAAAATAATTGATCAGAATGTTTACCTAAGTGATTCTCTCAAGTTCGAATATGTCCTTCAGAAGATTTATTTTGAGTTTAGCCTGGCTGACCCGCTGGGGGCGTACCAGATTATTCTGGATAACGATAAAATAGCATCCGGGGAGGGAATAACCGAATTACAAAAGAGTTCATATAATTATCTAAAAGGCTTTACCTATATGTCCATAGGAGATCTGGAGGCTGCGCAAAAATTATATTATCAACAATTAGAAACGGGTAAGGCTAATAACGATTCTACTACCATTTTAAAATCCGCGTACTCACTTGGACAATTATTTAATGATGAGCAAGAATATGAAGAGGCTATCAAATCCTTTAATCAAGTCCTTGAGTATCATGATCTGATTCTTGAAAGACGCCCCTCTACTTTAGTCTTAACCTATATTGAACTCAGTGAGACGTACGCATTTCTCAAAGACTATAAAAAGGCATTGGAATTATTAGAAAAGAGCTGGTCCCTCTGTGAGGAGTATGATATAGGAGTCCTTAAGTCTGATGTCTTGATGATGAAAGGTAATATTTACTTATCAATGGAGGATATTGCTGCTACCGAAGAAGTATATCAAAAACTAGTCGAAAGAAACATAAGTTCGAATGATCAGAATAATTTAAAAAACACGCAAAAGATGCTGGCCTCTATTCATAGGGCAAAGAAGAAATATCCTGAAGCTTTAAGTATTTATCAAGAGATCATAGAGACAACGGATTCAAGTGGCTTAGATGATATTATCGAGACTTATGAAAATATGCATGAGGTGTATATGGCAGCGGGAAATTATGACGAAGCATATAAGCATTTGCTATCCTACAATGAATTCAAGCATAAACGAGACGAAGATGCAAAAAGACAAAAGACTTCTTATCTCAAAATTAAATATGATTCCGAACAAAAGGAAAAAGAAAACTTAAAACTAGCGGCTGAGGTTGCTCATAATAAGGCAGAGCAAAAGTTACTATATGGTTGGACAGCATTATCAGCACTTGGGCTGATTATTTTAATTGGGGCTTTTTACCAGAAAGGCCGTTATAGTAAAAAACTGGAAGCGGAAGTTTTACGCCGAACGGATAAACTGAGAAAATCAAACGAACTACTTAATCAATCAAATGAAGAACTCGATGAGTTCAACAGGATTTTGTCTCATGATTTAAAAGAACCTTTGAGAAGTATTGTGAGCTTCAGTCAGCTCGCTGATCGGAATATCATAGATACTGAAAAGGCAAGAGAATATTTGAAGTATGTCATCAAAAGCGGTAATCAGTTAGAGCAACTAATTCAGGGGGTGAATGTATTTCGAAAAACAAATTCTAAGGAGGACAAAGATACCAGCGAAGTAAATATACCAGCGCTATTAAATGGAATTGTTGCCGATTTGAAAAATGAATATGAGGATAAAGAAATTAACTTTAGTTGTGATACCAATGTAAGTATTGTTGCTGCTGAAAATTTACTTAGACCCGTATTTAAAAATATCCTTGATAATGCAGTGAAGTTTAATGAGCACAAGGATGTTGTGATCAAAGTAAGTTATCATCAGCGAAATCAAATGCATACTTTTGAAATCGAAGACAACGGAGTAGGTATCTCTGAACAATACCACAAGAAAGTATTTGAATTATTCAAAAGGTTACATTCTCGGAAAACGTATACTGGAGTAGGGCTTGGCCTGAGCATTGCTCAGAGATTAGTAGAAAATATAGGAGGGGAGATTTCCATCCTCCGATCTTATGTCAACAAAGGAAGTACTTTTATGCTTCGCCTGCCATTGAGCACAGCGCTAAATAAGGAGGGGGCTCTTGAAAAGCAAGAAAGTGAGCCTTACATATAATGAGGGATTAGCTTTATTATTTGTGAAGATCAACTTGATACGAGAATAGTTTGTGCTCGCTCCAAAGTAACTACTATGTAGAATATCACATCGACGTCAGTGTAGATTAATTTTTGCCCTCTACTCAACTACTGGATTTAATTTATTCATCTTATATATTGATTAAATCTTAAGTCTTCTTCATCTTTGATGGCTTTTAATGTTCCCTGATTCATGATGAACAGGTGGTCAGATATTTCCATGACGTTTTTGTATTGGTGATCTGTGATAAGGATTCCTTTTCTTTGAGTGAGTTCCGTGATTCTACTTTTTACCAAATCTAAATGTATTGGCATGATATGAGAGAAAGGTTCATCAAGTATCGTGAATTTTGTTTGAGCTTCGAGTACTAATAAGACTTCAATTATCCTTTTCTCTCCACCTGATAATTCAGAAAATATAAGCGACTTATTCTTTGACAAGAAATCATACCTTTTGAAAAAAGCGATCTTCTCTATGGCATAATAGTCCAGGAGTGTAGTGAGGCGGATAGAGGTAGGATGGCATTGATGCTGTGGAAGGTAATTGATTAAGCCTTTTACTTTATATAGATTATGTAACTGCTTTTCATTGTATCTGATATGCTTTGATGCCGGATTTAACTGGCCCGTAATAATCTTAAGTAAGCAAGATTTGCCACATCCATTTCGACCAAGAATACCCGTGACTTTATTTGGCCGAAATTCAAAACTTACGCCGCGTAATACTTGGACTTCGTCGAAATTCAGAAAGACGCTGTCGATCTTTATGGAGGTGTTCATAAACTGAATTTTATTAAAGCGAAAAGCCCCAAGAGCCAACTTAATATATCAACTGTAAAAGAAAAGATCAGCAGTTCTTTTTTGCCTATTCCAATATTCATGTAAAAAAATATTTCCCTGGCTTTTCTGTTTTGGTGAACTGCCAAACCTATTAGGCTGATGATTATCTTAAGCCATATAATCAGTGTTAAGGAACGGAGACCATTAGTGATAAAAATGGAGTAGGAGAGCAGTGTAATAATCAAGGCCAGAAAAAGGTAAGCTTTAGAGTAGATAAGATATGGCCCTAATTTTTTCAATAGCTTTT
>JAHDHW010000334.1 GCA_020631105.1 Saprospiraceae bacterium
ACTGATCGGCCATAAATCCAAAATCCCGCTAGGGGTGTATCCTGACAAACGCCCATTCCGCCATGCGCCTGAATTGCGCGATCTACTACATTACAAGTCATTGTTGGAACAACAATTTTAATCATAGCAATGAGGTCCTTGGCTTCTTTGATTCCAAAGCGATCAATCTTATCTGCTGCTGCAAGCGTAAGCAGTCTTGCCTGATCAATTTCACAGCGCGACTTCGCGATATCCTGTCGGATACTGGAATATTGAGCTACCTTTTTACCAAAAGTTTCTCTTTCTGTTACTCGCTTACACATCAAATCCAGGGCACGTTGTGCACCGCCAATCAATCTCATACAATGATGTATCCGGCCCGGACCCAAACGTCCCTGAGCAATCGCGAATCCTTGTCCTTCACCAACTAATAAATTACTGGCTGGTACACGTACATTATTCAATTCTATTTCTGCATGTCCCTCTGGTGACTCTATGTCTCCAAATACCCGAAGCGGACGAACTATTTTAACCCCCGGAGTATCCGCCGGGACAATGATCATACTTTGCTGGACATGGCGCGGAGCGCTGGGATCGGTTTTACCCATGACGATGTATACCTTAGTATTAGGATTCATCGCACCAGTGGACCACCACTTGCGTCCATTGATGACATATTCGTCACCTTCCCGCACTATGGATGTTTGAATATTGGTTGCGTCCGAAGAAGCAACGTCAGGCTCTGTCATAAGAAAAGCGGAGCGTATCTCACCATTGATGAGCGGCGTAAGCCAGCGATCCTGTTGCGCTTGTGTACCGTATTTTGCGAGTACTTCCATGTTCCCGGTATCCGGTGCGGAGCAATTGAAAATTTGCGAGGACCAGAGTACGCGACCCATGAGTTCGGCAAGCGGAGCGTATTCGAGGTTGGTAAGGCCCGGACTAAATTTGCCGTAATCCTCCGGAAGGAATAAATTCCAGAGTCCGGCATCTTTGGCTAATTGTTTTAATCGTTCTTGCTCCGGATAAATCTTCCAGGTATTATGTTCAACAAACTCTTGGTAAGCTTTTTCATGAGGAAATATATGCTCTTGCATAAAGTCATCCACTCGCTTCTGTAGAGCTTTCGATTTTTCACTGTATTCGAAATTCATATAGATGGTTTTATTTTTATTAACTTGTTGCCCGTCGACTTTTGGCTCAAAATCCTCAAGCGGCTCTAAACTAATACTATTTTCGAACAATAAAATTAAACATGTTTAATATCAAAGATCAAGTAGCCATCATCACAGGTGGCGCTCGAGGAATCGGTCAGGGCATTTGTGAGATTTTTTGCAATTACGGTGCAACAGTAATCTCATGGGATGTTATTTCGGAAGGAGAAGAAAGTGCCGCAGCTATTCGGGAAAAAGGTGGAAGGATAACTTTCATGAAAGTAAATATCACGGATAGAGCAGAGGTCCATGATGCAGTAGAAAAAATAATGCAGGAATACGGTAGAATTGATATCCTAATTAATAACGCCGGAATTATACGAGATCGCTCTTTTATGAAAATGACGGTTGAAGAATGGACGCAAGTACTTGATGTGAATCTCACCGGAGCCTTTAATGTTACTAAAGCGGTGTTACCGCATATGAGGGAAGCTGGTTACGGACGTATCGTTTCTGCGTCCTCCATAAATGGTTCTTTGGGAGCATTTGGCCAGACAAACTATGCTGCTACTAAAGCTGGTATCGTTGGTTTTACCAAAGCACTTGCCAAGGAGGTTGGTCGCTTTGGCGTGACGGCTAATGCCGTAGCTCCGGGTTTTATAAAAACAGCTATGACGGATAGTATGCCTCAGGAGGTGATTGACGCTGGTATCAAACAAATCCCGGTACGTCGTATCGGTACTCCTGAAGATATGGCTTACGCTTACCTTTTCTTAGCGAGTAAAGAAGCTGGATTTATTAACGGACATACGATTCATGCGAATGG
>JAHDHW010000159.1:0-6476 GCA_020631105.1 Saprospiraceae bacterium
CTTAAGAACAGGGCAAAAGCCTAAAGATCAGTTTTGAGGATTGCCGAGCGATAATTGACGTGAAATGGATAAAGTAAGTTTTATTGACTCTTGAAATCGAGGAAATTTTCGAAAAACTCGTAGAATTCAAGTGAAAAATATCTTGTTATTTAAAGATTTTCTGAATTCGCAAATCCACAAATTCGGATATCTACGTATATGAAAACGAACAAAAACAAGATATTCAAATGTTAAACTTTCGAAAACTCCTCCAAAAACGAACCTTATTTGCCTCAAAACGTTATAGAAATGTTAATTTTTTGGACTTAGTCACATATTTAGATGTACCTTTGTGCCTTGAATTCATAAGTTATGTACTTTTGTGTCCAAATTATGAACACATTATAAAAAAGTATTATTTAAGTAATCCCATTTTAAAAAGTAATCCCTTAGAATTTCGATTTTAAGCACCAAAACCAGGACCCATGAACAACATTAAATGGCTGATGCTGCTCTTAGCAGCGTCAATGACATTTTCGCAGTGTCATTTGCCAAGTAACAGACATGAAGTCGTTGCACTCCCAAATGCAAAGCTTGACAAACTTCCACAAACCAAAGCTAACTTTGAGTTTAAAGGAAACGGAAAAAGCAAAAGCGCAGCTTCTTTAACAAATGTATACACTGAAACGTCCGTATCGGACATTCCTTTTCCAGCTATAAATAATGACTTATACCGAGGCTTACGCAATCAGCTTAAGGTATTAAAATATCATAAGAAGGCGCAGATTCGCTCTTATGGTAAAGTAGATATTAATATCACGAAGCTGGAACAAACCGTACAAGCTTTACTAGATCTAAAAGGAAAAGATCAGACTACCCTACCGGAAAATCTTTCTGCTTTTCAAATTGAAGGAGAAGACGGTAAAGGTAATGTGTTTTTTACCGGCTACTTTACTCCAGTCCTAAAGGTGAGTAAAACTCAGACTGAACGATTCAAATATCCACTTTACGCTAAGCCTAATATCAAGGGTAAACTACCAAGTCGTGCAGAAATTGACGGCAAAGGAGTACTTAAAGATAAAGGACTAGAGTTAGCTTATGCTGAAAACCTGTCAGATATCTATTTTATGCAGGTACAAGGGAGTGGAATCGTGGAATACCCCGATGGTAATCAAGAACTGTTTGCTTATGCCGGTAGTAACCAGCATTCTTACAGATCTATTGGCAAATACATGATTAAGAAAGGGTACACAACTCCTCAAAAGGTTTCTCTTACTTTTATTAAGCGATATTTGAAAAATAACCCTGAAGAAGCGAATGAAATCCTTTATTCGAATCCTTCTTACATATTTTTCGAAAGAACTCCTTATCAGAAGACACCTAATGGTGCTGGTGTAGTACCACTTACTAGTGATTACTCGATAGCCGTTGATACTAAGTATATTCCTTTAGGAAGTTGCCTTTTAGCTGCTGTACCGATTATCAACAAGAAAAACCGTGTAATCCGTCATGAGTACCGAGTGTTGATCGCTCAAGACAAAGGAGGAGCAATTAAAGGCGCAGGACATGTTGATTTGTATTGTGGCCCAGGACGAACTGGTCAGAGGAAAGCTAGTGCGCTTCACCACTATGGTAAGCTATGGCTTTTACTTCCTAATGAAAACGAAGCAGCGGAAGACACCAAAGAACTAGCGGTAAGGTAATGCATTGAATCGTATGCTTTACTATAGCTAAAAAAAGCCCTTAGTTTGTAACAACTAAGGGCTTTTTGCGTTTCTTATCTAGAGGCTTTGAAAAACAAATCTCAAAAATTATACAAATATATTTTGTGTATACGATAATTTATTTTATATTTGTAGTCCAGCCATGAAGATTTGTGTCTTTATAGATATACTTACTAATACTAGAGAAACAAGAAACTTACCTTAAAGAGATTATGCATTTTAAATGCGACTTCGGCCTTAAAAGTCTAGAATAGTCTCAAGAATAAACAATTTTGAAAATTTTGCTCTGCTTTTATTTGAGTAGCTACTGAATCTGCTAAAGACCTGTTTTTTCAGGTGTTTAACGCTGATTAAGATAGTTAACACTCTCATAAATCGTTCTGTATCTTGCCTTTAAATAAAGTCGAGACTAAGAACGGCGAGCTTTTTGCATTGTATATTATACCCCCGGTTGTAACATATTAATCATCTAATCCTTTAATTCCATGCACCAACTCAACAAACAGACAGTTGAATTAAGCCTATTCGAACAACAAGGTCCGGGAGCAAACGGCCAATTCAGTACTGAAAAATTCATTATTTTATTCCTAATTGCCTTAGGTTTTGTAGGTTTATTTTATTCCTTACCTACAAAAGCCGGTTCTATTTCGGCAATTACGACGAACACAAACTTTTCAAGTGCAGGTGATGACTTTGCAGTAGCATTCGTCCCTGAGGAAAGTCGTAAAGAGATTCAAGTACTTAATGCGCCTGTTGTAGGAAAAGAAACACAGTTTCAAGTTCCTGAAAGCAGAACCGATTTTAAAGTTGTATCTATTAATTTTGGTGATGGTATTTCCGAGTCGTTAAACATGAAGACTAAAATCGGTCATACCTATACCAGACCTGGTAAATACGAAGTTATTGCCAAAGCCATCGTAAGACATGACAAGGTAATGTATATGAGAAAAACTATAGAAGTAAAATCTTATAGTAAGAAATAAATCTAAGGATCTACCCAAAATAAAACGCCGTGTATATAATATTTATGCACGGCGTTTTACGTTTCTGGATAAAGGATTTAAAACATCTATAAACTTATAACACAGGAATACAAGAAAGACTAAAAAGCGTGAAAGCCTGGCAAGCGGATACAAAACCCTCTCAACAAAAATTGTTGCTTGCTGTTTACACTTACATAAAATATCGTTATATTAATTTTTGACCAGCAAAAAAGAGGTAATGATTAAGAAATTAAAACATTTATTAGAGCGATCTGCTTTCGGAGTATGTAGCTACTTAGGCGAGAAAATGGGAATCGCTTCAACCCGGGTGAGAGTTTATTTTATTTACTTGTCCTTTGTCGCAATGGGTTCTCCGGTTATCTTTTATCTGTTCGTTGCTTTTTGGCTCAATGTAAAACGATATATCAAACAAAAAAGCAGTGTCCGCTGGGAATAGATAAAAGCCCTGTCAACCTATTGCTGAAAAGCATATTTTACAATATTCGCCCCCATTTGCAAAGCTTTTTGCCGTAGTTCTTCCGGATCCTTGTGTACATCGGGATCTTCCCAACCATCACCCAGATCACTTTCAAAAGAATAAAATACGACTAAACGGTCTTCCCACATAATACCGAATCCCTGCGGCGCTTCTCCTTCATGTTTATGAATTTTAGGTAAGCCATTATCAAATTTATATTGTTGCTTGTAGATTTCATGTTCCCAAGGAAGCTCGACCAATTGTAATTCCGGGAATACTTTTTTAAGTGCTGTTCGAACGTATGGATCCATTCCATAATTATCATCAATATGGATAAATCCGCCTGCAATCAGATAGTTTCGTAAATTTTCTGCTTCCGCATCAGAGAATACCACATTACCATGTCCCGTCATATGCACAAACGGATAATTAAATAACTCCGCACTACCAACTTCGACAGTAGCATATTCCGGATTAAGGTTAGTGCCCAGTACACGATTACAATAGCGGGCTAAGTTTGGCAGAGCAGTAGGATTAGCATACCAGTCTCCTCCCCCATTATACTTGAGAAGCGCCAATTTCATACTAGCAGGTGCATCGCTAGGTCGGAAGGCACTAATCAGGACAAAAATTAATGCTAGAAAAGTAAATTTAATCGTCGGCATATACTTTGAAATCTTGGAAACACAGCCAGTAATATTTACTGGCTGTGTTTTTAGGTTAATCTTGTTTTATTACTCTTTTAGTTACAACACCTTCGTTTGTACGAAGTTGTAAAGCGTAGGTTCCATTTGGAAAATCATTCATCGAAATCACTGTTTGATAATGGCTGCCTTCAACTTTCCAATTGTCTAATAAACGTCCGTTCATATCTAATAATTGCAGTTCGCCAGTAAGTGGGCTGCTAAAGGAAAGTTCCACCAGAGAAATATCATTAGTAAGGGAAGGACTAATCAGAAATTGATCTAAAGCACTAATTCCAATAACAGATGTTACAACAGCCGTCTGGTACTGATCTTCGAGTAAATAAAGAATATCATCAGACGTTGCAAAGACTGTTTGTAAAGGAATAATGTCGCCAGAGAAATTAATGATCTCCCCTAGACTACTAATATCAGCGATTGCCTGAAAGGTAAGACTATATACTGTAGCACCATCTTCCAAGTATAAATAGTCATCAAAACCTTCGAGGTAATGCCCTGCAAATAATAAAAGATCTCCGTTTTCTTCCATAGACGCATTATAATCCCCTCCAATTCCATCAGGAAATTCCATGGACACAAAATCAAGCAAAACATTATCCCAATGTATTCCATGCTGGAACCCTGCAATACTTTGAAAATCATCTGCCTGAACATTTATCGTAAAGGTCTCTCCTGCTACAACCTGCTGGTCTTCGAAGTAATAAACCGGAACAGGAGCATTAACCGGAGCTGGCATATGGTCCGTTTCGAGGGCAATATTACCTTGCTTAGCACCAACCATCTCTAAATCCAATATATCTTCGGTAACATCACTTAAATAAATTCCGGAATTTGGAATGCTGGTATTAGCGTTGAAGAATCCCCAAATAGGGCCATTAACCATAAGTTCCTGCCTAATAATAGCCTTCCTTGTCATGACCAAATCAAAAGTGCTTATATTGCCCGAAAAGTTATAATCACCGGCAAAAAGCTGGGCGGGAGAGCTGTATTCATTCAATCCCAAAATAATATTAGCAGTAAATAATAAATCAAGGACGGTCACACCATCATAGATGTTCGTCTCATGCGTTGCGGTAATTAAGTAGTCTTCTCCTGCTGGCAAATCATTAAAAGTAAAGACTCCATTTTCATCAGAGATTACCGGATCCGCATTGGCCGTAGAAACTACTATTCCAGGCAGTGGTTCGCCGCTGTGATTCGCGACTGTACCAGAAAGCGTAATCTGCGCGCTAGTTAAATTACTGAACAAAAATACAAATAGGTAGAGGTAAATTCTTTTACTCATGGGGAAAAAATTTAGATGTAAAAAAATAACGGTGGTAGGAATAAGCTTGAGGTAATTTTCAGAGATACTTAAAAATAAGCATTTCCCGCATAAAAAACAATGGGGAGACTTGTCCAAGAAAAGAAGTATTATACTTTCAATTCTTCAGAGATATTCAGTTTAGGTAATTGACTAGAAAGTGCATTGACAAATGCTGTTCGATCTTCCGGATGAACGATCATCTTTTTTTTATTCCCGTAATGGATTTCCAATCGTTTGGGGGTTCGGGCATTTTTCAAAAATGGTTTTCTCCCTACACTTAAGCGATTGATATCCTTGAGCTGAATTATATTCTTGAATGGTCCGGCTTTAATATTTAATTGTTGATCTTGGATAATCAGATCATTTGCTACTAAACCCCATACAATAAATAAACAGAGTATTCCTAGCACCGCTAAAAAATACCATGGCATTTGGTATCCCATATTAAATACCATTAACTGGGATATCAATATCAAACCAGCAAATCCAATAGCTACAGGTATATTACTTTGTTGGGCAAATCTTTGGGTCATTGGTATAAATTGAAATTTATGATTGTAACATATTCATAATGGTACAAGCGACTACTCCGGCTGTTTCTGTTCTTAGGCGACTGTCTCCTAAGCTAATGCCTTTGTATTTTTTTGATTTCGCCAACGTCACTTCCGTTTCGCTGAAATCGCCTTCCGGCCCAATCAGGATGATGGTGTTGGTTCCGGGACTAATCGAATCTCGCAAGTGTGTAAGATGTTCGTCATTACAATAAGCAATATAACGATCATAAGCATGATAGTCCTGATTCATGAAATCTTTAAAACTGGTAAGTGCCTGTACCCTTGGCAAATATGCTTTTAAAGATTGCTTCGTCGCCGAAAGGATAATCTTTTCTAAGCGATCAACCCGGATTCGTTTTCGTTCACTACGCTCACATTGTAATGGAATGATTTCATCAACTCCAATCTCCGTCACTTTTTCTACAAACCACTCTATTCGATCAATATTTTTAGTAGGTGCAATTGCGATCGTTAGCTTAGGGCCCGACCGCTCCAAGAATCGTTTTTCAGTAATTTTAATCAGGCATTGCTTTTTATTCCCTTCGATAATCTCTCCTCTATAAAAACTCCCTGCTCCATCAATCAGGTCAAGTTCATCGCCTACTCTTTTTCTAAGCACCTGCATAGCATGACGCGCTTCTTCCTCCGCAAGCATCGCAATATTATCTTGAATATTCTTAGTATAAAAAAGCTGCATATTAATTTAACTTATGACCTATCACTCACGACTCATGACCTATGACTCATG
>JAHDHW010000159.1:6576-12123 GCA_020631105.1 Saprospiraceae bacterium
ACTTATGACCTATCACTCACGACTCATGACCTATGACTCATGCCCCATAACTAATGCCCCGTAATCGAAGAAAAGTTTTTAAAAAGGTCTTCAATAATATTTTCATCATTGGTGTTTTGTTCAACTATAACGGATGCCTGCTCATAGAATTCACTTCGTTCCTCAATTTTATCTCGGATAAACGCCAACAAGGATTGATCATCCAATTGAGCCAATAAAGGTCGATGATTCTTTTCAGCGTACAAGCGTTGCGCCAGCAATTCCGGTTTAGTTTTAAGGTAGATCGTTACCCCATGTCTGTTCATCCAATCCATATTATCAAAGAAGCAAGGCGCTCCTCCTCCAGTTGCAATCATATGTCGTTCAGAAAGTGAGAAGTTATGGAGATACTTTCGCTCAAGCGCTCGAAAATGAGCTTCGCCAAACTCATCAAAAATATCGGCAATTGATTTTTCTTCCCCCGCTTCGATCACTGCATCCAAATCACTAAAAGGCATTTTAAAGCTTTCCGCCAATCGACTACCAATGTACGACTTACCGGCCCCCATGAAGCCGATCAGAAAAATTCGAGCTGGATTAAAAGTTGAATCCAAAATTATAGAAATAAAGTTCAGTTAACGAATTAGCATAATCGAAGCACAGCGAAGCGTTTCTTTGCTGTAACTCAGCGAATAAAATTATAAAAACTCCGGCTTATCCAATTTCCTTGCAATGGTAAAGGCAGCATTAATCAATCCAACATGACTATAAGTTTGTGGGAAGTTACCGTATTGACTGCCAGTCTTCTCATGTACATCCTCGCTCAGTAAACCAAGATGATTTCCATGCTTAACCAAATCACAGAAGATTCGTTCCGCCTCTTCAATCCGATCCATTCTCGCTAAAGCTTCTACGTACCAAAAAGCACAAATTAAAAAAGTAGATTCAGGTTCCCCAAAATCATCAACATGCTTATATCGGTAAAATAAACCGGTTTCAGTTCTTAGTTCATCCTCTAAGACTTTGAGATGTTGTTTTGCGCGATCGCTGGAAGCGTCCAGGTAGCCCATATTAATTAACTGCAACAGAGAAGCATCCAGGTTCTTACTCCCGATTGCTTGTGTATAGACGCCACGTTCTTCATCAAAACAGGCTTCGATCTTCTCTGATGCTGCTTTGATTAATCGTTCTGCTTTGTCCTGTAGTGCTTTATCTTCGATACTGATCGCGATCTTTCGCGCTGCATTCGCTCCTGCCCAATGAAATAAGAAGGTGTAAGCATGCTCCTGATTAATCCCCCTAAATTCCCAGAGGCCATTATCGGGTTCGTCCATGGTCTGATTAACCATTTCAAGGCAATGTCGGACTAGTTTAATCAAACTAAGGTTTTCTTGTGCGATAATACGTTTATCTGAGAAAATAGGTAAAATCGTTACCAAGACCTGCCCATAGACATCATTTTGTGTATGCTCATAAGCCTGGTTCCCGATACGTACCGGTCTTTCGCCGAGGTAGCCATTTAGCGGAAGATTCTTTTCTATGGGATCACGATCAATGGTTATCGGGTATAAAGGATGGAATCGTTTGTCTTCTCCCAAAACAATGTTCTCAATAAAACTAGCGTAATCCATGAGGATACCGAAGCGGCTCAGGTCATTGAGTGCCTTAAGGGTATAGTGAGCATCTCTTAACCAGCAAAACCTATAATCCCAGTTTCTTCCGCTTCCTGGAAACTCCGGAAGACTGGTTGTTGCGGCTGCGATGATGGCACCGGTGTCTTGATATTGATGTAACTTTAAGGTGAGTGCTGAACGAATAATCGTGGCTTGCTCAAACTTAGGTGCAGAGGTGTTTCTCACCCAATGTCGCCAGTATTCTATAGTTTTATCCAGAAACGAATTAGCCGTAGTTTCCAGTGGACCTTCCAGCGGTACGCCCCAGGTCAGGATACAATGCTTGGTTTCATTTAGAATAAAGGCTTGTTCCTTATCTACATAACTTAGAGCAATATTAGTAGAAAGTCTTACCGGTGACTCCAGACCTGTATAACGAATATGACTAGACCCAAATACTTTCTCCGGCTGGACTTCTCCATAATTACCCATAGGTTGGCAACATACACGGATTCTTGGTGTACCCTTTAGTGGGACGATCTTACGTACCAACATAAGAGGCTTATAATACCTTTCGTATTGATAAAACCTGGGGGCAAAATCAATGACCTTAAAACTTCCATCCTCACATTCAAAAGTGGTTTCTAAGACATTGGTATTGGTAATATACTCTTGACTAGTCGTATAAGCATCCCATTCTGGTTGAATAGAAAACTGTCCGCCTACATTTTCGTCTAAAAGGCCTCCAAAAATAAAGCTACTATCAAATCTGGGCCAACACATCCACCCAATATTCGCTTTAGTATCAACCAAGGCTAAATAAGCACAGTTACCAATAATCCCATAATCATACTTGTGTTGATCCATATTCGTTTAATTTAGGGCTAATTTATATAAAGTGAAGGAGATTATACATCATTTTCAAATTTGTTCTTACGGAATATTTTGGGAAAGGTCTTAAGGAGTGTATTTGTGCACTGACAAAAAAAAATTACCTTTGTTCTAATAAAAAGTCCTTTAATTTCTATAGCAATATGTTGAAAATTTTGAGTGGTATTTTGTTTATTTCTGTATTGGTATTGAGCTGCAATCCAGACAATAGTAAGGTAAAAAATGAAAGCCAAAAAGAAATTCAGGAGATCAGTGCCGGTGGTTCAAACATTAGTGATATCATTCGCAATCCGATTAATGCAGATAAAAGTATTGATACGGTGAATGTTGCCAAAATGGTTTTTGAAGAAACCATTCACCGATTTGGTTCTGTCAAGGAAGGTGAAATCGTGAAACATACTTTTAGCTTTGTAAATGGAGGAACCGTTCCTCTGGTCATTACTAATGCAAAGTCCACCTGCGGCTGCACGATTCCTAAATGGCCAAGAGAAGCCATTGCACCGGGAGAAGAAAGCAAAATAGAAGTAAAATTTGATACAAAGAACAAGGAAGGCAACCAGTCTAAACCTATTACCATAACGGCCAATACTTATCCGCAGAAAACCATTCTAAAAATGGCAGGTACAGTGATTGGTGATAAAAATTAGTGATTGAGCATTTTAATAAACAAAACTATAACTTACTATGATAATGACGGATATTTTATTTTTACAAGCTGGAGGGAGTGGCTCAGCAGGCATGATTAACTTGATTTTCATTGCTGCAATTTTTGGTGTATTCTATTTCTTTCTAATTCGGCCACAGCAAAAGAAGCAAAAAGAACAAACTGCCTTTTCAGATAGTTTAGAGAAAGGAATGGAAGTCGTCACTGCAAGTGGCATTGTAGGAAAAATCAATAAAATTGAGGAACCCTTTGTTTATCTGCAGGTTGATCAAAAAACTTTTATCAAGTTTACCAAAAATGCAATCTCCAAAGAGATGACCGATGCAATCAACAGCAAGGATGAAAAAACTAACAAAGGCTGATCTACAAAGATTTTACAATTCTGACCGGGCTATATTAATATCATGCATTTTTATAGCTTTGGTCTTCTGGTTGTTAGTCAAGATGTCTCAACCCTTTCCGACTACGATTGATTATGACATCAATTATAAACTCCCTAATGGTAAATCATTCGTTACCTCTCCCCCTTCGAATGTTCGTGCAACGGTAACAGGCTCCGGATGGGATTTAATTTCCAGCGGTTTCAGAAATCGTGAAAATGCTATTCAGTTTGAGTTAAGCGAAATGGCTTCTCAGGGTATCGAACGCAATACGGTAATCGATAAAATCGAACAGACCTTACCGAGTGATATTGCTATCCAGGACATCAGCACAGATTACATCTTTATTCAGATGGAAGAGGAAAGCGAGAAGAAGGTGCCTATAATCTTAACGAACAATATTCGCTTATCTGCTCAATTTCAGTTAGCTGATAGTATTGTTTTAATTCCTGATAGTGTGATCCTTACCGGGCCATTTACTGAAGTGGCAGAGATAGAATTCTGGGAAACTAAACCCCTGGAGTTAGAAGAAATTAAAAAATCTCAGGAAATCCGACTTGATCTAAAGGTACCTCAGAACAGAGAAATTCATTTATCACAGGACAAAGTGATGGTTCAGGTCCCTGTGGAGCAATTTACTGAAAAATCACTTTTCGTCCCTATTCAGGTTCGTAATGGTCCGGATTCGCTAAAAATATTTCCGGAGATGGTAAAATTGAGTTGTGTTGTCGGGCTTAGTAAATTTAATATGGTTAATAAGTCTTCTTTTACCCTGGTCGCTGATTTAAAAGGTATCCCCCTGAATGCAAAAAAGAATACCGTTCCGGTCACATTATTACAACAACCAGATTTTGCAAGGTCGATCAACTATCAGCCAAAGAGTGTTGAGTTCTTTTTCGTCGAGACCGTTCAGGATAGCACCGTTTCTAATTAACATCCATATTCTCATATCCCTTACATTTCTAATTTTAGAGGTCAATCGTCGTAAATACTTGGTCATTCTTCTTTAATTGATTAGGTTTACTCATATTATCTAAGTCAACTAATCGATCATGAATGAATTACCAGTAGCTTATTTTCCATTTATCATCCTGGGGATAGTTGTGTTAATTTCCGGTTTATTTACCGTTAAACAACAGACTGCAGCAGTCATCCAAAGGCTCGGAAAATTTCATAGCATTCGAAAGGCAGGTTTACAATTTAAAATCCCTTTCATTGACAATGTTGCCGGAAGGCTCAATTTAAAAATCCAACAACTTGATGTAATCGTAGAGACAAAGACACTCGATGATGTATTTGTCCGGTTAAAAGTATCTGTACAATACAAAATTCTTGAAGAGTCCATTTATGATGCTTTCTATAAATTAGAAAATCCTCAAGAGCAGATTACAGCATACGTTTTTGATGTGGTCAGAGCAGAAGTACCTAAAATGAAACTCGATGATGTATTCGTCAAAAAAGATGATATCGCCCTGGCGATCATGCGAGAACTCCAAGAAGCGATGAATGATTATGGCTATGGAATAGTCAAAGCATTAGTGACGGATATTGATCCCGACATGGCAGTAAAACAGGCAATGAACCGAATCAATGCTGCAGAGCGTGAAAAGCTTGCCGCAGAGTACGAAGGAGAAGCGGAGCGTATCCGGATCGTTGCAAGAGCTCAGGCCGAAGCTGAATCCAAAAAACTTCAGGGGCAGGGTATCGCAGATCAGAGAAGAGAAATTGCAAAAGGTTTGGAGGAGTCTGTTGAAGTGTTGAACCAGGTAGGAATTAACTCGCAGGAAGCATCTGCATTGATTGTTATCACCCAACATTATGATACCCTACAATCTATGGGCGAAAATGTAAATAGTAATTTAATCTTGATGCCTAATGCACCAACCGCAGCTTCTGATATGCTCAACCAAATGGTAACTTCTTTTACCGCTTCGTCTCAACTCGTGGAGACGCTAAAAGAACAACGTAAGAACCGACCGCCTCAATTACCAGAGTAGTATCTTCATAAGTCATAAGTCAT
>JAHDHW010000016.1 GCA_020631105.1 Saprospiraceae bacterium
TAAATGATCAACGGTCATAGCGAGCCGTAGGCGAGTGAAGATCAGCGAATAAAGAAGAGAAGACTTTAGCTTTTAGAAACTGGTTGTAATGAGTAGGTCCAAATCCGTATACTTGATTTTGAAACGTTGGCTCAGGTATTCATTGGTCAGACAACCTTTGTAAGTGTAGACTCCATGTCGAAGTCCCGGATGAGTTCCGATCAGGCGTTCAATACTTCCGGTATCTCCTGCTTGCAAAAGAATGGGCGTAAGGATATTACTCACGGCAATAGATGCAGTACGTGCTACTCGTGAAGCAACATTAGGGACGCAATAGTGAATGACATCATGCTTACGGAAAGTAGGTTTGTCATGCGTCGTAACTTCAGAAGTAGCAAAACACCCACCTTGATCAATACTCACATCTACAATGACGGACCCAGCCTTCATCTTCATGATAATTTCCTCACTAACGATGATAGGCGTGCGACCGGTTTGAGAGTGGATTGCCCCGATGGCGATATCAGTCGTGGTCAACTCTTTTTCGAGCTGCATTGGATTGAGCGAAGAGGTATTTAGTGGTCGGCCAACGAGGTGTTGAAGCCGCATCAATTTGTAAATATCATTATCAAAAATGCGAACCTCTGCTCCCAAACCTAAGGCCGCTCGTGTAGCAAATTCTGCAACAACCCCCGCACCAAGAATAACCACTTTTGCTGGTGGCACTCCGGATATTCCTCCAAGTAGTACACCTTTACCGCCGCTTGTACTCGTTAGCAACTCTGCTGCGGTTAACATCGCACTCAACCCAGCCATCTCGCTCATAATCCTTACAATCGGAAAGGAACCCACATCGTCCCGGATGTATTCCATTGCCAGGGCAATAACCCGCTTTTGTTTGAGTCGACTGATATAATCCGCAGTAATGATTGGAATTTGCAGTGGAGAGATCAGAATCTGGTTAGGCCGTAGATATTCAAGCTCTTCCATCGTAGGTGGAGCGACCTTGATAATAATATCTGCTTTGTAAACCTGCTCTGTGCTATAAGCGATATCTGCGCCTACTTCTGAGAATGCATGATCAGAATAATTTGCATTCTTACCGGCGTCTTTTTCAATAACTACCCGATGCCCGTAACCAATCAAAGTAGCTACCGAAGCGGGGACCAATGCCACCCGGTTTTCCTGCATCGTCACTTCTTTAGGGATCCCAATATAAAGCTTATTAGGTTTACGCTGCAATTGCAGCATTTCAGTTTGCGTTTGAAATCGACCTTCTGTAAAAACCTTTGGTATCGGAATGCGCTTCTGCTTTTCGCTCATACTATCGTTAGGCTAGGTAAAGTTAAGGGTGCAGCCAAATATTTACTTATAAGGCAACCTTACAAAAATATCATTTTTCTTTTTGAATTCTCGATAATTTGAATGTTTATTTGAACCGCATCATCTGGCAAAATCGGATCGATCAGTTGAGGCCATTCAATAAAACAATACCGATTATCATACAAACAATCTTCGATCCCGATATTAATTGCTTCTTCTAGTGAATTTAAGCGATAAAGATCGATGTGGTACAGAAAATCTTCTTGAGGTTCGTTCTCCGAAAAGGGATACTGATTAATCAAAGAAAAAGTAGGGCTTGTCACTTTATCTTCTATACCCAGTTTTTTGCATATTTCCTGGATAAAGGTTGTTTTTCCTGCTCCAATTTCGCCTGTAAAGGTCCATTTCCTCCTTTCCCCGGCGTATTTAATCAATTGATCAGCAGCATGAGACAATTCTTCCAAACTGGAGAGTATAATTTCCATTTTTTTTCGCAAATGTAATCGGAATTAGGAATTAGCGCAAATTCTTCTAAATCGGAAATAAACTAACAGCTTTATTCAAGGTCTCTTTGTATTGAGCACCAACCTCAACCCTTGAGTCATCATCAAGCAGTAAATGACTATCTCCACGCACTCGGACATAAGCTTTGAGGTGAATCAGATTGATTATAGCTGATCGATGCACCCTAAGAAAAGTCGAATAATTAAGTTTATCCATACAATCCTTAAGGCTCATTGTACATTCTAATTTTTCTCCGGAAGTTAAATAAATGGTAGTGTATCTTCCCTGTGCGGATTCAACACGGCATATTTCTTTTACTTGTAGATACAATAGTCCCTTAAAAGTTGGAAAGACAATCCTGGAATTGTTGTTTTTTTCGCTGATGTACCGACTCTGAAACTGCCCGAACTCCTCCTGCCGCTTGCGGCGAACCTTTTGAAATACCTCGACCAATTCATCTATACTTACGGGTTTTAATAAATACCCAATAGCATCTGCTTTATGCGCTTTGAGGGCATACTTCTCATATGCGGTTACGAACACCGTTTCAAAATGTACTTCGTCAAAATACTCAATCAGACTAAACCCAGAGTAGTTTGGCATTTCAATATCTAAAAATACGACATCAGGTTCATGCTTTTGGATTTCTTTCACTCCATTGAGTACATCATTTGCTAAGCCAACTACTACCACATCGTCAATAAACCCTTCAATCAGGTGTTTTAGGGTCTCCCGACTTTTGATTTCATCATCAACTATAACTACGTTTAATTTTTCAACCATATCCATTACTTATGCTTGCACTACAGATTTAGATTTATACTGACGTCGAAGCGGTTTGCTTTTTAGGCAAACCACTTCGCATCAGTTATATGTTGAGTTTTATTCCTGCTAAATTGATTGTGTACTCTTACCGTCACCTTGGTACCTGAGGGTTTTCCATCCAAGATCATATCTTCGATATTTAGCTGAAGAGTATCCCGGTGTGCAGAGTTAAACACTCTAAGCCGTTCCTGAGTCAAACTAGTCGATTTTGACTTATATAATCGAGGATTACTTTTTCGAATTTCACTAGACCTTTCCCGTCCGATACCATTATCTTCTATTTCGCAGATTAAGTAGCTATTGCTTTCATAAAAGCGTACATACAATTGTTTGTTTCCCTCTTTATGCATTAGGCCATGCTTAATGGCATTTTCAACAAATGGTTGGATCAGCATTGGCGGTAGCTGAGCATCCAAAAGTAAATCCTGATCAACATCTATCGTATAATTAAAACCCTCTCCGAAACGTAATGCCTCAAGACTCAGGTAAAGCTCTAATGTTTCGATTTCTTTTTTCAGGGATATGCTTTCTTTATCCGAAATGTTGAGAATATTCCTCATAAGCCGGGCAAATTGCGAAAGATATCGATTTGTAGAGCGAACATCTCGCTTAACGACAAATTCTTGAATGGAGTTTAGCGCATTAAATACAAAATGCGGATTCATTTGAGCTCTAATCGCAGTCAATTGCGACGCTTTCAAATCTCTGGCTTGCTTACCTCTTCGTTTTATGTCGCGGTATACCAACCAAAGAAGCCCTAAACTAATTAAACTAATGAGAATCTTAAACCACAAACGTTGGGAAAGTGGTGCCTGAATATTAAACTCAATCCTTTGTATTGCAGACCAGTTTGTATTCATCGTTTTAGCTCTCACCAAAAAGGTATAAGCCCCCGGAGGAATAGACGGGTATTGCGCCAAACTTACGGCTGTCCGGTTCCATCCTTTATCCAGTCCGCTCATTTGATACTCGTATACAATACTTGAATTATTCTTAAAGGTAATGCCGTTAAAGCCAATTGAGATATTATTTTCATCATGATCGAGGTAGTACTCCGAATGTAGTGTGGTATCTTTTTGGGCGATCCGAATGTTAGAAAATTCTAACCGTGGAGGAATTTTACTTAAGGCCGTAGTTTCATCAAAAAAGGCCAATCCTTTATTGGTGGCGATGTAAAATTTACCATCATACTTACTGATTCCGTTAATTTCGTTGGAAGGAATCCCATGATCTATTCCTAAAACGGTAACAGAATAATCTTTTTTATTGATTCGATTTAATCCATTTTTTGTAGTTAACCAGATGAAGTTTTCGTCAATTAGAATATTACTACAAAAGTTACTTGAAAGGCCATTTTGAGTGGTTAAATGATGTATCAAAGTATCTTGTTTTACATCATAAATGTATAGGCCATACTTCTGAGATGCAAAGCAAAAAACATCATTACCCAAAATTGCAATATCTCTTATATCCACCTGTATATCAACGTCTTGCAACTTAATCAATTCTCCATCAATATAATGTAGAGGTCCTTCTATTGTACCAAACCATATCTCATCATTAGATATAGGAAGCACCGCATAAGAGCGAACTCTCGCAATTTTTTTGATCCTTTTCTGCTTTTCTTTATAGCCAACAAAATCACCCGCACCGATCCAAAGCATCCCATCATCTGTAAACGCAGCAGACTTCATTGCAAGGTTGGCTCCGTCATCCCGCCCTGAATAATTTTGATTGAAAGTAGTAATCCCAGAGGAAGTAATAAAATAATTATTGCCTGCTTTATCTTGCTCGAAATCGTAAAGACGGTAGTTCTCTTTGAACAGCTTTCCAGCATGTTTAACCGTAAAATCAGCATTCAGCACTTTATATTCATTATTATCAAAACCAAGCACAAACTCCTTATTTTTATTTTGCTTAACAAACCGCAACTGCTTATCTAAGCCATTCGAAACAAATGTTTGTACTTGTGTAGACGCTAGTTTGTACATCCCATTATGACTTGTTGTAAACCATAGGTTCTTTTCATAATCTTCCAGAAAAGAGCCCATTACCTCTCCGTCAAGGTGCATATGGTAAGCATAAGTTTCATCAGTATTTTTGGTTAACTGGATTAATCCATCACGTGTCAAAACCCAAAGATTCCCATTTGAATCTTCTCTTATCTCCGTTACAACCCTTCGATAAATATCTTGGAACTTGGCAAAACGAGGGTCGATTACCAGTCTTCCATCTTCAAACTTGTGGATGCCTTTTTTCATGGAAAACAATGCTTCTCCTTTCAAGGTAAATACCGCATCTCCTAATCCATAACGGGTAGCATCTTTATAAGTGTGGAATGTTGATTGCTTACCTTCAAATTGTAAATAGCCTTCCTGACAAATAATCCGGATATTCCCATCCTCACTAGTATCAAAGACTTTCCGCCCGGATATTTGATCGATTGTCGCACCAAGCTTTATTTCGTACAAAGAATCAAGACTATAATCAAAGCAATACAGGCCTTCATTGTTTATAATCCAGACTTCCGTTTCATTTACATTATAAATGCTCAAATGGTTATACATCTTTGGAGGAGTAATCTCTTCAAACTTGCGAAATGCATTGTTCTTATACAATGAAATAACTCCTCTTAAATCCTGCATCCAGATTGATCGGTTATCGTCTTTATACAATTTGATCACCTCATTTTCAAGATTTCCCTGTATAGGTGGAGAATGATAACTTTTGCCGTCAAACCATACCATTCCTGCTTCTCCAGTTAACCAAATATACCCGTCAATATCCTGCTCAATATCATACATATAACGAGAGGGTAAACCATCCTGATCTGTGAAATGCTGAAAAGCATACGTTTGTCCGATTAGCGCGGACAAGCTCAACGATAACATGCTACTTGACAGTAGCATTATTCGAAGAAATCTGGCACATTTTCCCGACTTTCGAAGTTCCAACAATCTGATAATGTTTCGCACTTGAATTATATTGATCCTAAAAGTAAAAATACATAAAAAATCATAAGCTTCCCTGGGTTTCGTTTTTCTTTAAAAATACTTGAAAATCAACGAAATAAGCATCCTTTTGCCCTTTCTTCCGTTCTAACAATTATACCCTCTCTTTTATCGTTTAAGTATTGTGGAAAACTTTTCACTTTTTGCTTATACGAGGGGGCTCTCCAGCTATAAAAACCCATTAAATTTACGTATCTTTGCAGGATAGAAACTGTTGAAAAAAAATGAATAAAAATAACAATCAAGGGGACTATAGTGCTAGTAATATTCAAGCACTAGAAGGACTTGAAGCCGTCCGAAAACGTCCCGGAATGTATATCGGTGGTACCGATACAAAAGGGCTTCACCATCTGGTTTGGGAGGTTGTCGATAACTCTATTGATGAGCACCTCGCCGGACATGCCGATCTTATAGAAACAACTATACACAAAGACAATTCCATCTCCGTTACTGACAACGGTCGGGGTATTCCAACAGGAATGCATACAAAACTTCAAAAGTCTGCCCTGGAAGTAGTAATGACGGTCCTACATGCAGGTGGAAAGTTTGATAAAGACACATATAAAGTCTCTGGTGGTCTTCATGGTGTAGGGGTTTCTTGTGTTAATGCCTTGTCCATTATGCTTAAAGCTGAAGTACATCGCGAAGGCAAAATATTCAACCAGACCTACTCAAAAGGTAAGCCTCAAACAGAAGTGGTAGTAGTTGGAAAGACGGATAAAACCGGAACTACCATTACCTTCAAACCGGATGAAGAAATCTTTGAAGTACTTGAGTACAAATATGAGACTCTTGCTGCTCGTATGCGAGAGTTGTCTTATCTGAATAAAGGACTTCGCCTGATTCTGACGGATGAACGAGTAACAGGTAAAAACGGAGAAGCAAAAAGAGAGGAATTCTTATCCGAAGGAGGTCTTGCTGAATTTGTCACTTACCTGGACGAATCCAAAACCAAGTTGATTGACGACCCAATCCACGTAACCGGAAAGGAAGAAAATGTCGAAGTTGAGGTAGCAATGCATTACAACACCAGCTACTCTGAAACGATTTATTCGTTCGTAAACAATATCAATACCCGAGAAGGTGGTACACACGTAAGCGGATTCCGCCGTGCGATAAATCGTCTATTCAAACAATATGGTGATGAGAATGGCTTGTTTAAAAAATTGAAGTTTGCCATCTCAGGAGAAGACTTTCGAGAAGGCTTGACGGCAGTTATTTCAGTTAAAGTACCTGAGCCACAATTTAAAGGACAAACGAAAGGGGAACTTGGAAACTCCGAAGTCACGGGTATTGTCTCTCGATGCGTAGGAGATGTACTCAAACATTTCTTAGAGGAAAATCCAAAGGTTGCCAAAAAAATTATTGACAAAGTAATCCTTGCAGCTACCGCACGCCATGCAGCTCGTAAAGCTCGTGAAATGGTACAACGTAAAAATGTACTTACCGGTAGTGGGCTCCCTGGCAAATTATCTGATTGTAGCTCCAAAAACCCTGACGAGTCTGAGATATTCCTGGTAGAGGGAGATTCTGCAGGTGGTACTGCCAAACAAGGACGTGATCGAAACTTTCAGGCAATCCTACCACTTCGTGGTAAAATCCTGAATGTAGAGAAAGCCATGGAGCATAAAATTTATGAAAACGAAGAAATCAAAAATATCTTTACCGCACTTGGGGTAAGTATCGAAGAAAAAGATGACGAACGTTTTCTTAATATCGAAAAACTACGTTACCACAAGATCGTAATCATGTGTGATGCCGACGTCGATGGTAGCCACATTGTTACTTTGATATTAACTTTCTTCTTCAGATACATGAAGCCATTAATTGAAAATGGCTACATCTACATTGCGGCTCCACCACTCTACCAAGTACGTAAAGGAAAACAATTCCGTTACTGTTGGTCTGAAGAGGAGCGAAAAGAAGCTATCAATGCCTACTCAAATGGAGAAAATGACAACTCCGTTAAAGTGCAACGCTATAAAGGTCTTGGAGAGATGAACGCAGATCAACTTTGGGAAACAACCATGGATCCGGATACACGTATCCTTCGCCGTGTAACGATTGAAGATGCGGTTGAAGCAGACCGGGTATTCAGTATGTTGATGGGTGACGAAGTTCCTCCTAGACGAGCATTTATCGAAGCTAATGCAAAATACGCTAACATCGATATCTAATACCTTTAACTATCGACGCTTATTACCTTAATGAGCGTCGATAGTTCTTATCTCACTACCCTGCCTTTCCATTTATACTCTTTTACAAACAAAGCCGAAGTCCCTACGACAACGATATACAGAATATGCATTAGCTGTGCCGGTATAAAATATCGCATCAAATCCTGCCTGTTAAAAAAGCTTGTTGTATTACGTAAAAGTAAATAATCGATTGCGCTCTTTGCGGTAAGTAGGATCAATGCCAATCCGAGGGCAACGGATCCAAGTATAAAAAAAAATCCAAGCGCAAAGAAGATTGACCAACAGTATAACCAAACCACTCCTAACATTGCGGTGACCTGCCATTCTTTGTAATCTGATGATTTTGAGGCCCAACGTATTCTTTGATGAAAAAAACTTTGGAGTGTGGGCTGAGCAGGTGTTATAACTGTCGCTGCTGCATTTTTTAAATAATGAATATCCTCCGGATATTTCTGCGCTATCTTCTGCATCAGTAACATATCATCTCCGGAGGCCAAATGATCAATTCCCTGATACCCCCCGACCTGATTAAATACTTCCTTTGTAAAGCCTAAATTTGCCCCGTTACACATATTCATAAACCGTCCTTCGATGCCCGCACCAGTGATACCCATCATCCCCGTAAAATCTAAAGATTGAAAATATTCCAGAAGGGTTTTTTCTTCATGAAAATTAACTGGGGCCGCAATGAATTTAGCCTCCTTAACCTCAAAGATATGTGCCATTCTCTGAAGCCAACGATCAGGTACAATACAATCGCCATCTGTTGTTAAGATTAACCCTCCATTAGCCTCCTGTATTCCATATTCAAGGGCTTTCTTTTTGTAGGCTACCTGGATTTCCACCGCTGAAGCATCCGCCAACCGCAACACCTTCAATCGATCATCATTAACAGCTTGAAGCAGCTCAACAGTATTATCAGTTGAATAATCATCAACTACAATTAGCTCCAATAAATTTTTCGGAAAATCCTGTGAAAGTATAGAGTGAACGCAAGCCTCTATGTTTTGAGACTCATTACGGACAGGAATTACAACAGTGATCGTAGACGTCGGCACAAAGTCCTTGGGGGTCTCCCACACCTTCAATTTATTCCAATAATGTAAATATCGATACATGACTAAATAATAAGCCATGACCAATCCACCACAAATCAGAAATGAAGTTATTTGCAAGGGGCTAATGCCAGTTTGAAAAGACTAATCAAAATATTGATCGTAATTATTAGAATCTTTTTTAGGTTTTGATTTTGGCTGAACAATCTCCGGCAATTCCAGTCGAATTTCAGGTTGCTCTTCTACATCCATATCCATTTCTTCATATTCTACAAAATCACCGTATTTCTTCGTTTCAAACTCCGTCTTCATTTTATCAACTTTACGATACAACAAAGCTTTACCAAAAAGAAAACCAGCGATAATCGGAAAGCCAAATACACTTAGAAGTACTCCACCAATTCCCATTAAAGGATTGGTTTTAAGCAAATTCCATAGCCATTTACCATAATTAATGACAACATTATGATTGATCACTAAGGCTGCGACAAGTAAAAAAGGTGCTGCAATGCTTAGTAATTTAAATATACCCGTTGCAACCCAATACAAAGCGATAAACACCAAAACCATAAAAAGGATACTGGTAATAGAGTTGAATGGATTGACATCTACTTTTCTTCTGATCATCATTTATTTTTTACACTATTATTGGAAGGTTCCAACAAAATCTATACACCTAAAAATAAGTAATTGTTCAGAGAAAGCGTAGCACTTTAGATAAGTTACCTAAGACTTCGGATCGAATCGGTAATTATTTCGATAAACCAAAAGGAGGATAAATGTGCGGATTTATCTTATTCCGAGACACTTATTTGGGCAAATTGCATCTCATAAAGCTCTCGGTAGTGCCCATCTTGTAGTTGTAAAAGCTCCTCATGTGGTCCAAATTCTGCAATTTCTCCTTTATCGAGAACCATGATATTATCTGCATGCCGTATCGTAGAAAGCCGATGCGCGATGATGATAGAAGTCCGTTTTGCGATTAGTTGTTCAATCGCATATTGAATAACAGACTCCGTTTCAGGGTCAATAGAGGATGTTGCCTCATCCAAAATGAGAATATCGGGATTAAAAACCAATGCACGTACAAAAGATATTAATTGGCGTTGTCCCATAGAAAGCGTAGCGCCTCGCTCCATTACTTTGTAATCATATCCACCAGGAAGTTTTTCGATAAACTCATGAGCTCCGATCATTTTAGAAGCTTCGATCACCTGCTCTTTAGTGATCTCTGAATCCCGCAAAGTTATGTTTTCGAGGACAGTCCCAGAGAACAAAAAGACATCTTGCAGGACGACAGCAATTCGGCTGCGATAGGATTGTAAATCATACTCTCGAATATCTACGCCATCTACCAAGATTTTTCCTTTTCTAATCTCATAGAAACGATTAAGGATGTTAATGATCGTAGTTTTACCAGACCCTGTACTCCCTACAATTGCAAGGGTTTCACCAGAATTTATCTTAAAGCTTAGATTTTTTAGAATATCATTATTAGGAGTATAAGAGAATGTAACATCATCAAACTCTACATCCCCTTTCCATTCATTCGCTGTAATGGATCCCTTATCTTTGATATGTTGTTGCTTATCAAGCAAATTAAAAACTCGTTCCGACGCCACTAGGCCCATCTGAAGCGTATTAAATCGATCGGCCAACATTCGGATAGGCCGAAAAAGCATATTTAGGTAAATTGGAAAAGCGACCAACATCCCAGGCGTCACTTCTCCGGTCAATGCGTGACTTGCCCCCCACCAGATCATCAGCCCCAGTGCCGCAGCAGAAATAATATCAACCACGGGAAAAAAGATCGCATAATATAAAATTGAATCTAAATTAGCTTGTGTATAATCGCGATTGATTTTCTTAAAATTCTCCATCTCCTTCTCCTCCACATTAAAGATCTGGAGAATGCGCATCCCCGTGATTCGTTCTTGCAAAAAGGCGTTCATCTTTGAGATCTGAGTCCGCACTTTTTGGTAGGACGCCTTTACTTTTTCTTTGAAGACATAGCTCGCAATAATCAAAAGTGGTAATACGGTTAAACAGACCAGAGTAAGCTTCCAGCTTGTAAAGAGCATAATTCCCAACACTCCGAAGAGGGTAAGAATATCTGCAATGATCGTAATAGCTCCTTGTGAAAATACGGTATTGATCGTCTCTATATCATTAATCGTCCGGGTAGTAGAGGTACCAATCGGTGTAGTATCAAAGTAAGTTAACTTCAGACTTAAGATATGTTTAAAAACTTTGACCCGGAGGTCTCGAATTACAGATTGTCCAAGTAGATTGGTAGAATAAATAAAAAAATACCTTAGCACTACTTCCAGCAATAACAAGCCAATAATAATCATCGCCACAGTTGTCATCCCCGCAACATCAAACTTAAAAACATAGTCATCGACCATTACTTTAATCAGGTAAGGACGCATAATCGCAATGGGTGCTAATACTACAGCCAAAATCCCCGCCGCTGCAAAAATTTTGCGATAAGGTTTAGCCAAACGAAGCACTCTTCCGAGTAAAAAAAGGTCAAATTTGTTTTTATCCATTACTACGGCATTCCATCTAAACAAACATCCTTTCGGATTAATAGTTTCCAGTGAAACGTAAAGTTAGTAATTAATACTCCAAATTTAATGATTCCACCTTGTCAGCACTTCATAGTTGAGGCCTACAGATTATAAAGCACCATCATCAGCGAAACTATAGTAGGCATTGCCACTGATAATCAAATGATCCAGGACTGATATATCTAAGCTTTCGCCTGCTTTTCGAAGTTTTTTTGTGATATCAATATCTGCCTGACTAGGTTTCAGGTTACCAGAAGGATGATTGTGAGCGAGTATAATTGAAGAAGCAGGGCCTCCTTCCAAAGCACGCCGAAAGATAATCTTGGCATCTACGACCGTTCCGGCTACGCCTCCACTACTTATTCGCTCCTTACTAATAACTCGATTTGCCCGATTCAACAATAAGATCCAAAACTCTTCATGATTAAGGTCCATAATCATGGGAGCAATTATATTCCAGGCATCGCTGCTACTTTGAATCTGTGGTCGTTCAATTGGACTCGTTATTTGTCGCCTTCGCCCAATCTCTAAGGCAGCAATAATAGATATTGCTTTTGCTTCTCCGATCCCTTTGAATTTCTTCAGGTCAGAAATGCTTTTCCTTCCTAACTCATGAAGATTATTATCTACTTCTTTCAACAGTCTTTGAGCTAAACCCACTGCCGTTTCTTCCCTCGACCCTGATCCCAGGAGAATGGCAATTAACTCAGCATCTGAAAGATTAGTCTTTCCTTTAAGCATTAATTTTTCTCTAGGGCGATCGTCTTCGGCCCAGCTTTTTATATTGAGTGTTTTCAGTGGATAAGTCATCTTGTAAAAATAAAATAGTGATTAATAATAAAGGTCATGGCCAGGCTAAATGGGGAAACCTCTAGTCTGGCCATGAAAGTAATTAAGCTGCGGCCGCTGATTCGACTAGCCCTAACTTTACTAATCGTGCTCTAATTGCTCCTTCCTGACGTTGCATTGATTTTGAAAGTTGGGGAATCGTTTTTCCATCTTTGAATAGTTGAGTCAGGATAGCTTCATCTTCCTTACTCCAGGGCAAATAAGCCATAGGGAATCGCTGTCGCAGCTGTGCAATATAAGCCTCGCGTTCCATTGTTTTTGGATCTTCTACCGGAGTATAATATTCTAATACAGAAGAAAGAGCCTCTGCAAATTCCGGGATATCATCCTGAAAAAGAATCATTTTTATTCGTTCATACTTTTCATCTTCAATCGCTTTGGATTGAGTAATTACCAGGTAAGTGCGGCCATTTACTGCTTCTTTAAGATCTAAGTAAAAGGTCTTATCTCCAAGAGTAAGTGATTCTGTGTGTAATGTTTTACGCTGTTGTTTCATTGTTCAATTTTTTTGAGTGTTAATCAATCATGCTTTCACTTAGATAGACTCCAAAGCATTAAAAATTCCACAAAAAAACTTGAACTTTTTTTTAGCAGGTCAAACTTAAAGACATTTAATCAGCTGAAAAACAGCAACTTAACAAAAGAAAAGAAATTAGAAAACTTGTATTCAAAAATAAGCTAACAAGGATATCTCACCGAGCTAAAAGGATAGATTAAAAAAAGAAATCCCGAACTTTCAATTGAAAATCCGGGATCAATATCTTCTATAAAATATTATATCATTTAAATATTCAATAAGGCATTTTCTAGGTCTTCAATAAGATCATCTGCGTCTTCTACTCCGATACTTAATCGAATTAATGAATCCGTTAATCCTACTTTCAATCGTTCTTCACGAGGAATAGAAGCATGCGTCATACTTGCCGGATGGCCAATGAGTGATTCTACCCCACCCAGCGATTCTGCCAATGAAAACAACTTTGTTCCTTTTAATACTTCATTAGCTGCTTCAAGCTCATTATTGATCAGGTCAAAAGAAACCATCCCACCAAAATCTTTCATTTGCTTTTTGGCAACCTCATGATTAGGATGATCTTTAAATCCGGGGTAATAAACTTTACTCACCTTAGGATGAGCTTTAAGATATTTAGCAATCTTCTTCGCATTCTTGCAAGATCGCTCAACACGTAAGTGTAAGGTTTTTATCCCTCGCAAAATCAAGAAACAATCTTGTGGTCCGGGAACCGCTCCTGCTGCATTTTGGATAAAATACAACTGATCCGCATACTCCTTATCCTTTGTAATCACTGCTCCGTGAATTACATCTGAATGCCCACCAAGATACTTAGTAGCAGAGTGTAAAACTATATCTGCCCCTAAATCTAAAGGTGTCTGTAAATACGGAGATGCAAAGGTATTGTCCACACAAGTCTTAACCCCTTTCTCTTTTGCTATATTACAAACAGCCTCAATATCAATGATATTCAACATCGGGTTGGTTGGCGTCTCAATCCAGATGAGTTTAGTCTTTTTAGAGATTGCCTTTTCTACTTTCTCCAAATTATCCATTGGAATAAACTTCCCTTTTATCCCAAATTTCTCATAAACCTTGGTAATCAAGCGGTATGAACCTCCGTATAAGTCACTAGTTGATAAGATTTCATCACCAGGATTTAAAGTCTTCAGAATTGCATCCATCGCTGCCAGACCACTACTAAAACAAATAGCATGTGTACCATTTTCCAGAGCAGCCAGGTTTTCTTCCAGCGCGCTTCGTGTTGGATTCTGTGTACGTGCATACTCAAATCCTTTATGATCGCCGGGAGCATCCTGTACATAAGTAGAAGTCTGAAAGATTGGAGTCATAATAGCTCCTGTACTTGGATCAGGACGTATGCCCGCGTGTATTACTTTTGTTCCGAATTTCATAATTACTTTTATCTTTTTCCGTCTTTTTAAGAACGGAATTTTATTTACGTTCAATAGCTGCTTTTACTGCTGCAACTACATTGCTTGTTCCTAATCCATACTTATCTAATAATTGCATCGGCTTACCACTCTCTCCAAAACTATCATTCACAGCAACCATCTCTATAGGAGTCGGCAGCTTTCGTGCCAGAAGCTGTGCGATAGAATCTCCTAGTCCTCCATGCATTTGATGTTCTTCTGCAGTTACTACACATTTCGTTTTGCTCACAGAATCTAATACTGCTTCTTCATCTAGTGGTTTGATGGTGTGGATATTGATTACTTCACAACTGATTCCTTCAGCCGCAAGTTCTTTTGCAGCTTCTACTGCAATCCAAACCAAGTGCCCGGTTGCAAAAATACTTACATCCGATCCTTCCGATAATTGATACGCTTTACCAATTTCAAATTTATAATCCTCGGGTGTAAATACCGGCCAGCCTGGTCGTCCAAAACGTAAATATACCGGGCCATAATGCTCAGCAATAGCCATCGTCGCAGCTTTGGTTTGATTATAATCACAAGGATTAATTACTGTCATCCCCGGTAGCATTTTCATCATCCCGACATCTTCAAGAATTTGGTGCGTAGCACCATCCTCTCCTAAAGTTAAACCTGCATGAGAAGCACAAATCTTTACGTTCTTATGTGAGTAGGCAATAGACTGTCGAATTTGATCGTATACCCGACCAGTAGAGAAGTTAGCAAATGTTCCTGTGAACGGAATTTTACCGGCAGTTGCTAAACCCGCTGCAATCCCCATCATATTTGCTTCTGCAATCCCAACCTGGAAAAAGCGTTCTGGAAATTCTTTAATAAAGGCCTGCATTTTAAGGGAGCCAACCAAGTCGGCACAAAGGGCAACAACCTGATCATTCTGCTGGCCAATGGCATGCAATCCGGCTCCAAATCCATCACGAGTTGATTTCTTTCCGGTGCTTACTATATTTTCGAGCATGTTTGGTGAGTTTCTATGATTTTTTTATTTATTCGCTGATCAACCTCCGATATCCATCGGAGTAACGCTGACCTTAACCTTCGTAGGGATATGGATAATCACCTAGAGTTTCTTCTAATTGAGCTAATGCTATCTCCGTTTGTTCTTCATTAGGAGCAACGCCGTGCCACTTGTGTGACCCCATCATAAAGTCAACACCATAGCCCATCTCTGTATCCATTAGAATAACGATTGGTTTTCCGTTTCCTGATTTACGCTTTGCTTCCTGCAAAGTATTGACTACCTCTTCCATGTCATTCCCATTCATCTCCAGAATCTCCCAGTCAAATGCTTCCCACTTCGCACGCAAATCTCCTAAAGACATTACATCTTTCGTAGGCCCGTCAATCTGTTGTCCGTTTCGATCAACTGCAACAATCAAATTATCAATCTTATGGTGTGCTGCAAACATGATTGCTTCCCATACCTGCCCTTCTTGCAATTCTCCATCTCCTGTAAGTACAAATACATGCTTATCTTCACCGTCCAGTTTCTTGGCTAGTGCTACACCATTAGCTACTGAGATGCCTTGTCCCAAGGAACCAGAAGCTACTCGTATACCTGGCAATCCTTCGTGAGTTGCCGGGTGCCCTTGTAAGCGAGAATTAATATTTCGAAATGTAGCAAGTTCTTTTGGGTCAAAATACCCGGCATGTGCTAGTACACTGTAGAACAATGGAGAGATATGCCCATTAGAAAGGAAAAAGACATCTTCATTCTTTCCTTCCATATTAAAGGAAGGGTCATGAGTCATAATCTCAAAATAAAGTGCTGTCAAATAATCTGCACAGCCCAGTGATCCCCCAGGGTGTCCGCTAGCTGCGTAGTGCGTTTGACGAACAATATCTCTTCGAACCTGTGAAGCGATTTTCTTAAGTTTTTCGATGTTAGCCATTCGGAAGTTTTGTAGTTTCTACGATAAGCGACAAAAGTAGAAAAATTGCTTAAGAAAATGGGCTTAGAACCCTATCTAAAATACTGAGAATGGCAATCTCCTTTATTGATAAGAATACTAACAAAACAAATGGGCTACACCGCGTCGCGATGTAGCCCATGTTGTTCTAAAAAATCTATAGTAGATTAGTTTACACTTTCGGCAAGTTCTTTTCCTGGTTTGAATTTTACTACGTTTTTCGCAGCAATCTGGATAGAAGCACCAGTTTGTGGATTTCGTCCAGTACGAGCTGGGCGGTGAGTACAA
Organism: Saprospiraceae bacterium; assembly: GCA_020631105.1. GTDB lineage: Bacteria > Bacteroidota > Bacteroidia > Chitinophagales > Saprospiraceae > JAHDHW01. The sequence goes on from JAHDHW010000016.1 coordinate 16,484, forward strand.
GTAAAAGTACCGAATCCAACTAGAGATACTTTATCACCATCTTTTAGGCTTTGACCGATGCAATCCAAAACAGTGTTTAGTGCTTCGGTAGCTTGAGCTTTACTTAGGTTAGCGTTTTCAGCTATTTTGTTGACTAAATCTCCTTTGTTCATCTTCATAAATTTAAGGGTTTAAAATTGGCACAAATTTATGTGCTTGTTGGTTTGAAACAAAATTTTAGCATTCGAAACGACTAAAACCCTAATATTTACAAGGTTTGGGCGTTTCTAGAAGGGCAAAACTTCACTTTACCCTTGTTTGCTTCTACGGGATTTTCCACTTAAGTTTACATTTCAGCCGTTTTTTTTGTTAAAAGTCACCGAATATTCATGAAAAAAGCTAATAAATACGCCATTTTAGGCCTAATCGCACTCTTTTTCATTACAACTTCTGCTTGTAATCGTAAAACAGGTTGCCCAATTAACGAAAACGCGCACGTAAAAACGGACCGTAAAGGAAACCTTTCTACAAAACGTGGAAAAACTAGCTTATTCCCTAAATCTAAAAAGCGTAAGAAGCGAGGGCGCTAAAATTTCACCACAAATATAACATTTTGTTTTATTAATTTATCAAAAACAATTATTGTTTTATTTTAGGGTTCAATGCGTCTGTTAAGCCCTCCCCTATTAGATTAAATATAGTAACGGTGAGAAAGATTGCGATACCTGGAAAAACGGCCAACCACCAGGCATTAATATTATTCCTTGATATATTTAACAATTTACCCCAGGTGATTTCCTCGGGCGGTATGCCTACTCCAAGAAAAGAGATAAAGGCTTCAACCAGAATTGCCCCTGCAATCCCAAAAGCTATCGATATCAAAATCGGTGTTAATGCATTGGGCAAAGCATGACGGATCATTATCCGAAAATCGCCAAGCCCCAACGAACGTGCAGCTTCAATATAATCTAATGATCGAACCCTCAACAATTCAGCTCTGACAAACCGAGCTATCCCTGTCCACGAAATTAAACCTATAATGACCATCACATTAATAATCGATGGTTGATCAATAACGGCAAGTATTGCCAGTAGAAATATTAATCCCGGGATAGAGTTCATGATCTCAATCAATCGCATGATCAGGATATCTAAGGGCAAACCAAATTTGCTCCGAGAAGGTCTCCAAAGATGTATCAATTTAGCTAAACTGATACACAGCAATACACAAACTCCAAAAATGACTATACTCTTAGGTAGCTCCCAGACTAGACTACCTTCCGTTAATGCATAATTACGGACTATAAACCCGTAGAAAACACCTAACAGGATTCCAATTAATCCAAACAATAATTCAAGCCATGAAATCCGAACTCGACTATCTCCAAAATATCCAGCCACTCCTCCAAATATCAAACCTATAAAGGTTGCAATTCCCATAGCTACTATACCAATCACCAACGCCACTCTTGTACCTCTTACCATCCCAGCTGCCACGTCTCTTCCTATTTTATCCGTTCCTAACCAATGTCGCCAGCGAGTAGACTCTATCTTTTGATTATCAAAAGGACTTTTAAGCACATTGTCCAGATCTAATTGTCCTGCACCATAAGGTATCAAAGGAAAAGTAACAGCTTCATAATTATGCTCTCTCCAGGACTTACGAACAAACTCACTTGACCAGGTCGACCATCCCATATCTACAGCATACTGCTTTAAGACTGGAAAGTAGGTCTCCCCATCAATTTTACAATAGATGGGTTTGTCGCCAGCTATAAAATCACCGAATACTGCAATGAATATTAATATGCCCAGAAAACGAGTTGCCCAGACTGCCAGTCGATTCTTCCGAAACTGACGTTTAACCAGAGTCCAATAGGATTGCCCTGTATCCGAAGATTGGATAACAGCGCCCATTGTACCTTGTTGAAACTCCTTATTCATTTATTAAATTCATATTCTAAAATCTAACTCGTGGATCAACTACTGCATACAGTATATCAACTACCAGATTACCGATCATCGTTAAGATTGCAACTAACATAACTATCGTATATAATACCGGCCAGTCTTTCGCAAAGATCGCGCTGACCACTTCCCGTCCCATTCCAGGGATGTTAAAAATCACCTCGATCACAACTGAACCGGTAACCACCGCAGGGAAAACAGCTGCGAACAAAGTAAGTAAAGGAAACAAAGCATTGCGGAAAGCATGTTTCCAGATTACACGCTGTTTGTGTACCCCTTTTGCTTTTGCCGTACGGATAAAATCCTGATTCAAAACCTCTAACATTCCTCCACGCATTTGCCGTGAAACGAAAGCTAAAGAAGGATAGGTCAAACAAAGGACCGGTAAAAATAAATGCCGGGCAGTTTCCCAGAATCGAGACCAAAACGGAGCATCAGAGGATAAGCGTCCAAGCCCCGCCCCTTCAAACCAATCCATCCCATATTCCGGTGTCGTAAAAAAGACCAGTAACATCGTCGCAATCCAAAAAGTAGGCAAAGAGTACAAGACGAAAAGTAAGGTTGTAATAAAGCGGTCTCGCACACTATCTTTTTTAGCTGCAGAAAAAACACCTAGTGGGACTGCAAGAAAATAAATGAGCAGAATGGCGAGCACACTCGTAATGATCGTCCAAAACAGAGGTGTTTTTATCCGATTCCAAACCGGGCGTCCACCCCGACAGGATTTACCAAAGTCTCCTTTTAAGAAATTGGTAATCCAAAGATGATATTGATTATCAAATCCCTGCCAACTTAAGCGAGGTAAATACTGTCGGAGCTGATTGGGCCGAGCTTTTACGGCAGCGTAGCTGTCGGTTAGGGTCAGCGCCTCGTCAGCAATCAGCGAATACAAAATAGAATCTTTTGGATTGTTGGCCTTTTGTTGAATTTGGCCAAGCAGATTGGTAATCTTCGGATCATCATAGGTTTCAAACAGCAATAGTGTAGGCCGTCTTAATGCGGTACGCGTATTGCGATCGATGGTCTCCGGAAGTTGTTCAAGCGAATGTGTAAAAGATTCTAAGGCATTATTATACTCCTGGATTAAGGGCCAGTTGCCATATTGGTCGATAAGCTTAGCAAGCGCTTGCTGATGGTATCGTCCGGAAACCCTGTAAAAAGTATCCGGATAGCTCGCTGTGGTAAAATTAAAATAGAAAAGCGGTTTATCCAGGCCCATGTCTTCATACATCTCCTGATAAAGGGCTCTGGTCATCTCAAAACCCGCTTCATCAATCGGATTACAACTCATAACCGGATCACCGGGAGCAACCTTGCTCAACCAAAAGGCCAGCAAGGAAATCGCAAAAAGCGTAGGAATAAAAACCAGTATACGCTTGAGTATATACCGCAGCATACTACAGGGTCCAGTTCTGTACCATGTAATATGGTGGAACGATCGTCATCTCAACATTTTTGAAGCTCTTGTCAATGATCAATCGGTCTTTCGTATTGTACATAAAAAGTACTGGTTGTTCTTCATAAATAAGCTCCTGAAACTTGAGATAGAGCGGAACCCTTTTCTCTAATTCCGGTTCAGCTCTTAGCTCCTCAATCACCTGATCTACTTCTGCATTTGCAAAGCCGGAGTAATTACTTCCTCCTTTGGAGTGGTAGTATTGGTAAGGATCATCAGCATGTGGATCAGCTTGTGCCCCTGCTGCAAACAGATCGAAATCCTTGCTGCGTTGACTTACACGGAAAGCTTTATTTTCTTTTTCTACAAGGTTGATTTGTACGCCTGCTTTTTTAGCTTCACCCTGAAATATTAATCCAAGATTCGTACTGATCACATTATTGGTAGTGATCATTAGTCCCACTTCCATCTCTGTTAGTTCTCCATCAATTACTTTATCCACAGTTCCATTATTATTAGTATCTGTCCAACCAGCATCTTCGAGTAATTGCTTCGCATTCTCAACATTGAGCTGGATAGGCTTTAACTCTTTATGGAAATACGAACGATTAGGATGTATAGCACCGAAAGCAGGTTCTGCCATACCAGGCATTGTCTTTTCGATCATAGTCGGGATATCTAATAAATTAGCCAAAGCTCTTCTTACTCGCTTGTCTGCAAACTTAGGATTGGTATTATTTATTCCATAGTAGAAGTAAGCCCAGATGGTTGGGGTGTAAAAATCATATCCTTGCTTCCCCATTTCTGAGTTCTTAAATTCTTCAAACTGATCCTGAGGAATTTTACCCAGCACATTAAGCTCTCCGGATTTTAACAAATTCATCGCTGCGACCGCATCAGGCACTTAGCGGTAAATAAGACGCTTGGGATTGGCTTGCAAAATAGGGTTCTTGGAGTTGAGTTTTTCTCCCCACCAATTTTCTTTACGTTCCAGAACGATTCGCTCTCCTTCAACCCATTCTGCTAACTTGTAAGGTCCACAGTTTGAGATAAAATCTTTGTTACGGGTATAATCCGTACTCTGAAAAAGTTCTCCATGCTTTTTCAGCGTCTCATCTTCTTTATGTTTATCTGTATTCGCTTTATTCGATAAATCTGATAATTGATAATTCCCTAATAAGTCTTCTGGGTCATAGATATGCTTTGGGTAGACAAATTGTCCGGTAGCATATTCCGCTTTCATAAAAGGCTCGTCAGTGTATATGGTAAACTTCTTTGGGTTATCCGGATCAACTTCGACATCTTTCATAAAGCCCAAAATGCTTCGATAAAGAGAAACAGTTCTTCCTGAATTTGGGTTGTGTAATACCTTTAGTGTAAAAAGGTAGTCTTCTCCAGTTACTGGCTTTCCGTCATCCCAGGTCGCTTCCTCCAAAAACTCGTAGGTATAGCTTGTCCATCCTTTACGCTCTCCATCCTCTACTACTTTTATCTCAGGGCGACTTTTGACGATCGTTGGCGTCAACTCCAGGGTCACCGGATCAATCATCAACAATTGCGGAAACATATGAATCAAAATTTCCGAAGCATAGCCTTTTGTAGTGAGCATTGGACTGAGGTTATCTGCTTCCGCACGGGTACGAATGCTTACCGTCATATTTTCCATTTCTGCAGTGCTGGCAGCATCTACTTTAGGATCCGTCTTACAGGAGCATATTAAAATCAAACCTAGGATGAGGCTGAAAATTTGGGAGGCATTATATTTCATGAGAAAAAATAATTTGCAATAGTGAATACAATAAAAATTTGGGTGTAGATAAGTGTATAGATGAAAATTCTATTCTCTTCTTTCAAAGATAGGCATATTTTTGTAGATCAGCTCTACTCTATCAATTGAAAGGTATTCTCAAAGTATCCTGGGCGAAATGCGGAAGCCTCCGCACTAAAACGTTTGTGTACTACAATTCGCTCAGTTGGAGCAAATAAGAAAATATACGGTTGCTCTTCGTATATTTTTTGCTGAATAGCTTGATATAGACGATTCCGAAGCAAATCATCCTGTACAATATTGATAGAATCAATTAACTGATCGGATACCGCATCTCCAAAACCTGCCTTGTTAAACCCTCTCGGTGTATCATTATCTGTATGCCAGATATTACGCAAATCATCTAATCCGGGTTGTTGTGACCATCGTCCAAAATAAAGCTCAAAATTGCGTGCTCTTGTTTCTTCTATCAAAGTACCAAAAGCTAATGGGATCAAATTGATCTCTATCCCTGCTCTGATTGCGGATGCTTTTAATAACAAACCTGTCTGTTCGGCAATCGCATTATCTGCCGGGTATTTATATCTAAGGCTAAGAGCAATTTGTTCTCCATCAATCTCTTTGTCCAAAATGCCATCTCCATCTTTATCTTGCCAACCGGCTTCATCGAGTAACTCCTTTGCTTGTTCTAAATTATATGCTAGCGGTAGAAGTGTATTATCATAGTAATGTTTTACAGGAAGAATAGGTCCCGTTGTCCGAATTGCAAAGCCATTCATCGCGAGCTCTATGCATTTATCAACATCTAACAAATGACTAATCGCTCTCCGGGTTCTCTTATCGGCGAGTAAGGCTTGCTTACTATGAAATGCAATAAAATAATAAGACAAAGAAGGAGAGCTAAAGAACTGATAATGATCTTGCATCCAGTCATTGGTTTGCATATCTTTAAATACATCCGGCTCAATATTTCCAGCGACATCAATTAATTCTGAGCCTAACATAGTGGCAAGCGTTGCATCCTCTTCTACAAAATGGTAAGTCAACCGATCCGGATGATTCCCAAAAGACTGATGATCATTCGTAATATTTTCTGCCCACCAATTTTCTTTTTTCTTCAAACTAAGCCGCTCTCCGGCAAGCCAATGCTCCAAACTATAAGGTCCACAGCCTTGTACTCCCTGGAGATTATCAGAATATCCGATTTGTTTAAATTGATTGGCAAAGGTCGAAAGCACACTATCTTTTTCCAGAGCAATCTCTATCTCTTGCTTATTTATAAATGTTCGCAGGTCGAACCGACTCAGATCATTACCCGGGTCATAAATATGCCTCGGGTAAATCGACATTGTTCCAATTACTGCTTCAGCAAGACTAAAAATTCTATTTGTTTTAAAAGTTATTTGATTCGGTTGTTCTTTTGACCACTCGATATCTGATATAAAACTTAAGAAATTGCGCATGCCTGCTGAACCGATTTCCGGGTGCAACTGTAGCTTCCAACTAAATGCAATATCCTCGGCAGTTACTTTTTGGCCATTATCCCAGCGTGCTTCCTCTCGAATACTAAAAATATAACTTCGGCCATCTCCCCCTTCTTCTAACTTTGTCTCTTTTATTTCGGGATGATCCTTCGCCAGTACAGGGTATAATTGGAGTGTTTTGGCATCAAACTGTAAGAGGGGCATAAATATTTGTAACTCTACCTGTTTGTCTAATGCTTTTGTTGTTAAAACCGGGTTTAAGCGCTCCGGCTCACCAGGGAGTCTAATCTGAATTTCCAGCGCGTCGCCTGTTGGCTCACTTCCTGATTTACAGCCAAGACTGAGCATTAACATTAGTAAGCAATAAGCCCAGAAGCTATTGTTCTTACTATTCTCAAACTTGTAAAGCTTTATATTCATTTATAATAAAAGTAGGATTTTATAAACTGATTCTCAAAGCCTTTGTTTAGAACTTCAATAACATTTGAACAAATGTTCGAATTAGGCTTTAAATCAAAAACAAACTCTGGTAGTTATTTTAATCGATACCTTCCGGATTTCAAACGTCAATTATGGCAACAGTACTCATCGGTGGTGGTAGTGGCTTAATCGGTAGTCGCCTAAGCGAATTGCTGATTAATAAAGGATATACAGTGCTTCATCTTAGTCGAACGAAAGACCTAGATGCTCCTATCCCCAAATATCGCTGGGACCTTAAAACTGGTGAGATTGATATGGAAGCCTTAGAACGCGCAGATTATATCCTCAATTTTGCTGGTGCGGGTATTGCAGATCAAAGATGGTCCGAAAAACGTAAGGCACTAATCATAAACAGTAGAGTTGATAGTACATTATTGCTTAAAAAAGCAATTGAGCAACTAAAACAAGCTCCAAAAGCAATTGTCTGTGCCTCTGCGATTGGCTTCTATGGAGATCGAGGATCGGAACTTCTGACGGAAGAGTCGGCACCGGGCAGAGATGGCTTTCTTTCAGAAAGTGTACAAATATGGGAAGATGCAAGTCATCAGTTGAAGGATTTAGGTAGTCGGCTGGCGATTATCCGAATAGGTGTCGTATTATCCACAAAAGGTGGGGCACTTCAGCCTTTTATCCTGCAAAATAAATTTCGACTAGGTACCTATTTCGGTGATGGGCAACAGTGGTATTCCTGGATTCACATTGACGACTTATGTCGAATATTCATCAAGGCAATAGAGAATGATTCGATTAAAGGGACTTATAACGCCGTAAGTCCTAATCCGGAAAAACTATATGACTTCGTGGAGGAAATCGCTGATGCCAGAGATACCAAAGCCATAATGATCCCTGCTCCAAAATTTGCAATGCGTATCGCAATGGGGGAAATGGCTGATGTTGTATTATCCAGCGCTAAGGTTTCTTCAGAGAAAATAAGCGCTACAGGATTCAAATTTGAACACCCGGAACTCGAGTCAGCAGTAAGAAATCTTATTAAAGAACAGATTTAGTCCTTTTTAAAAAATCACTAAAAAAGGCCATTACTGAGGAGTAATGACCTTTTTTATATTTCTATGAAGATTGATTTTATCTTTCGAATACTTCAATTTTCTTTTCTTTAACAACCAAGTCTGTAAACTTTCCTTTGAAACGAGTAGCTTTTACGATATGGTTATCAATCCAGTGATAGTTACCTCCACGTGGTTTATCCATCAATAAGCCATGATACTTAAAATTATGCTCTTTTAACCACGCTTCTGTAATCTCACGGTGCTCCTCTGTACGGGAAGTAAAGAAGGTAATAATATGCCCTTCATCATACCATTTATTAAGAATTTTCAGGGCATCCGGATAAGGAAGTACCGTTGACATTCTTTCTGGCTCCTCATTAGGAACATCATCACAGACGGTCCCGTCAATATCAATTAAAAAGTTTTTTACATTCTTTGGCAATACAGGACTTAGCTTTTCGCCCTTCTCATTATAGAGATCCTCTAGGTTGTGATTACTTTCCATTAGTCTAAATTTCGAAACTGTTAAAAATAGAAGCACAAAAATATAACTTTTTGCACTTGAACGCCATCACACAACACTGATTTAACCAAAAACCTTCTGTATTTTGACGTTTTCTTAATACAAAGTAAAGGAAATTAGTGTAAAATGTACAATATGCTTAGATTTTAAAACACAGAACTAGTCAAAAAAGATGTAATTAGCCGGATCAATGGGCTTGCCTTTATGCCATATTTCAAAATGGAGATGGGGCCCATCGGATAATTCACCGGTATTTCCGATAATTGCAACGGCCTCACCGGCCTTAACATAGTCCCCAACAGATTTTAGCAGGGCTGAATTATGCTTATAGAATGTGATTAGGTTATTGCTATGTTGTATCCCGATGACATTACCCGTTTCCAGCGTCCAATCAGAGCTAAAAACAAATCCGTCCATGGCTGATTTAACCGGAGTATTCTTAGGGGCAATGATATCAATACCATAATGTTTACGCTGGCGATCAAATTCGCTAGATACCACACCAGTTATAGGAGGAACAAAGAATAGTTGTTCTAAGGGCATATCCCGCGCGATATAATTTACGGACTTTGATAAGATTTCTTTTTCAATTAACTGTTCATCCAGCTCCACTTCTTTGCGCAATAGCTCATCTTCAACGATTTGGTCTACTTCTATCACCTCACCAATACTATCTTCTGAAGCTTGTTGTTCGAGCTCGTCCGCTGTTTCGATTTCTTCTCCTACTAGAATACGCCGGATATTATCATTATAGAATGCTCGGGCTTCCATTTCTTTCTGAAGCGCATCCAGCTCTTCATTAAGTCGCATGAGTTCTTTGTTTTCGCTAACATCTCCGTATCCCGGAATCATTCTTTTGATTGGCGTAAACGCAATGGTTGACACTGTTAGAAGGACAATTAAAGCTACAGCAACAAAAATTAATACATAAACATTGAGCAATGTGAGCTTATATGAACCAACTTCTTCAAACGTTTCATGGTTCATCACCACTAGTCGATAGTTGTGCTGAAGTTTTTCTTTCCAGTTCCGCTCTTTGCTATTTTCCTCGGCCATTGTGTTAATTTTGCAAAAATTAAAATAAATTTGTGCCTTTACAGGTTTAAAAACACGGTTTTGCCTCTTTTATAAGCACCTTTGAAGGCTGAAACAATCATATACCGAACCTAGTATAACTTATAGTAAAATCCGGGTCTATTTTTGCTCCTGATATAAGTATGTTTCGACCTATAGAACGCCTTATGCCCATAACCAGGGCAATTTTTCAACGAAATTAAACATTTTTTTAGTTTGAGACGATTCCATAAAATAATACTATTCTTCCTAGGACTTTTTGTACTTAGTGCCTGTACGACTCAAAAACGTAAGGGTGATGTCGGAAAGCTGAAGAAATTCTATCATAATACCACTGCTGAATTTAATGGCTACTTTAACGCCAATGAACTCTATGAAGAAAGTATTATGCAGCTTGATGAACAACATCAAGACAATTATAATAAAATCCTTCCTGTATTTGAATATGTCGCTTCTGACAATCCAAAAGCAGTAGCTAGCAATCTTGATAATGCAATTGAAAAAGTTACCATTGTAGCCGCCCTGCATGACATCAGCGATTGGGTGGATGATTGTTATTTATTGATGGGTAAAGCTCAGTACGTCAAGCAAGATTACGAATCAGCGGAAGAAACGCTCGAGTATCTAAAAGCAGAATACAGTCCTGAGGCTATGGCTAAGAAAGCCAAAAAAGGAAAAGGGAAGAAAAAGAAAGGCAAAAAGAAAAAGAAGAAAAAGTCGGCTAAGAAAAAGAAAAAAAGCTCTAGCAAAAAGAAAAAATCTTCTTCTAAGTCCCGCAAGAAAAAACGCAAAGCTGCCAATAAAGCAACCAAGAAAAAGAAAAAAGGAAGTAGCAGTAAAAAATCTTCTTCTAAAAGTAAAAAGAAAGACGCTTCCGATACTGACGAAAAAAGTAAAAGAAAAACCAGTAAAACTTCAGAGAACGACGCGAAGCAAGAGTCAGAGAATAAAAAAAGAAAAACCAAAGCGGAAAGTGATGAAGCCAATCTTTCTGAAGCAGACTCAAAAGGGGCTAAAGCTGGTTTGTTAAAGCGCCCTCCTGCTTATCAGGATGGTTTACTATGGTTAGCCCGGACTTATATCGAACGGGAGAACTATGAGGAAGCCTTAAACATCATCAACTCTTTAGCTGGTGATCCGAATACTTTAGCGACAGTTAAACGCGAATTACCACCAGTAATGGCGCATTTCTACCTTACTCAAAAGCAATACGAAAGTGCGATTAAGCCATTAGAGCAGGCAGTCAGTACAGCCAAGAAAAAACAGAATAAGGCTCGTTATGCTTACATCTTGGCTCAGATCCATCAGATGGGCGGTCGTGGGGAAGAATCCTATGCCTTTTTTGATAAAGCGGGCAGTTGGAGTAATTCCTACGAAATGCGCTTCAGTGCTAAACTGAATATGGTCAAAAATGACTACCTGAATGGTCGTGCTACTGCTGATGAAGTGACCAAAGACCTCGAGAAAATGGCTAAAGACATTAAAAACGAGGAGTACAGGGATCAAATTTATTATGCACTGGCAGACATTGCGCTGAAACGTGATCGTAAACCGGATGCTATCGTATACTTAAAAAAATCACTGCAGTTTAGTACAGGAAATGTAGCTCAAAGTGCTGAAGCCTACTTCTTGCTAGCAGATCTATATTTTGAGGGGCAGGATTTTGTGAATGCTAAAAACTATTTTGACAGTACGCTAGCAGTACTTCCCAAAACAGATGAAAGATATACTCGTGTTAGTAATTACAGTACTAACCTGACAGAGATTGCGGCTAATATTCTAATCATTGAGGAGCAGGATTCTCTTTTGAAAATCAGCCGAATGAGTGATAAAGAAAAAGAAGCCTTAGCCTACCAGATTCAAAAGCAAAATGAACTCGACCGTATTAATAAACTAAAGGCTGGCGCAAACAAACCTGCTGACAAGTTTGGAGGGCGCGCACGTGCTACCTCAGGTTCTAAATCCAGGTTATCTGACAAATCTACACCGAGTACTTTCTTCGCTTATAATGAAAGAAATATAAAGAAAGGAAAGAAAGACTTTGATAAACAATGGGATAATCGTCCTTTGGATGATAATTGGCGACGCTCAAATCGACGAGGAGCAGGCAATCTTCAAGAAGAATTCGCTGTCGAAGAAGTACCTTCTGGTGTACTTACAGATGAAGATATTAAACAGTTACTCAAAGACATTCCTGGTTCTCCTGCTGAAATTAAAGCAGCTGAGGACAAGATCATTGATGCGATGCTTGCGCTGGGTAGTTTGTACCGTGATCGCCTGGAGCTCAATCAAAAAACAGTTGAAACCCTTGAAGAACTAAATACACGTTTTCCAGGTAATAAGCATGAATTAGACTCCTGGTATTTCTTATACCTTGCCTATACAGATCTTGGTAATAGTACCAAGGCAAAATTCTACCATGATAAGATTGTTGAAAAATACCCGGAAACAACTTATGCTCGTGTACTTTTAGATCCAAATTTCTTAGAATCTAGTAAAGAGGAAGAGCGACGTCTTAATACCTATTACAACCAAACATTCCTCTCTTTCGAGAATGGTGAGTATCAGGATGTTACACAGCGTGTCACCAAAGCTGTAGAGTTATTCGGCCCGGCAAATACCTTACAACCTCGCTTTGCTTTACTGAATGCCATGAGCCTGGGTAATATTCAAGGCAAAGATGCTTATGTTAAGGCATTACAGTCTATCATTGCAAAATATCCTGATACACCGGAACAAAAAAGAGCTCGAGAGATTCTTAGACTCTTAGGAGCTTCTACTGCTTCAGTAGAAGATAAAGAAAAGGTCGGTGGTGAGAATAAAAAGACCAAATCTGAAACGACTTTCAAATTGGATGATAATAAGATGCATTATGTCATCGTGATTATCAATGATACGGAGATGAAAGTAAATGATGCGAAGAATAGCCTCTCGGATTATCATAAAGAATTCCATAAGCTGGATAAACTCCGGATTGCGCCAGTTTACATCGGTACGAATAAGGACGCTCCGACTTTAGTAGTTCGCCGCTTTAAAAATAAGACGATAGCAATGGATTATTTTAAAGGTGTTGAGAAGAATAAAGCTTCTTTCCTTCCGGACGGGACCGATTTCGAGCTTTATCCTGTCACTCAATATAATTATCGACAAGTACTCAAAAGTAAAGATATAGATGCCTATAAGACATTCTTTGCAGAGAACTATCGTTAAAGGGAAAGGAGATAAATAAAAAAAGCCCCATTGTTTTGAAAACAATGGGGCTTTTTTTATTCCATTTCAATGAGTAACTGCCCTTTATCTACGGCCGCTCCTTTTTTTATGTGGATGGTTTTAATAATTCCTTCGCCATCGGATTTAATTACATTTTCCATTTTCATGGCTTCAAGTATAAGCAGTTTATCTCCTTTTTGAATAGATTGTCCGGGGTCTACTGATACATCCAATACCAACCCTGGCATTGGCGCTTTGACATCTTTGATCATTGTAGAGTTTACGACTTCTAGCCCTAACTTACTGACCAATTGATCAAATGTATCTTTCACCTGTACATCATAACTACTTCCATTGATCTTTATCTTTGCTATTTTCAATTCATAATCTATCGATTCAATTGAAGCTTGATAAGACTGATTATCCTTAATTATGTGGAAGGTATGTTCTCCTGTTTTGACAATATCTAAATCCCGGGTAGCTGAGCTTTCAAAATCAAACTCAAACTGATCGTTTATCTTCGTCTTGTACTGCACTAGTTTTAGATTTATTTGGTTTTACTTTTCCAAGAATATTCATAAAGTAGACCTCAAAAATAGTAAAGACCAGGTAGATTAAGAAAAACGGGATCACAAACCAAAGTGATTCAGGGTTAGCAATCTTCTTATACACAACAATCATCATCAAAATAAAAACCATTTTGACGAAGATTACTCCAAGGACAACAGAAGAAAAGGTGTGTAAGTTGGTACTTTTAGCAGCATTTTCTGCTAAAAAGTAAACGCCAATTGTAAAGAATACGAAAAAGCCCCAACATGCCCAGATAAAACCAATATGTGGTTTGAGCGGAGGAAAGAAACCTTGTAAAAAAAGGATAAGTCCTAAGCCCAATGAAAGGAAGGACATTTGTTTGAAGAATATAGATCTACTCATCCTCTACTCACATCTTTCAAGATCAAATATAATGCAATTGCTAATGCTATGATAGCACAAGCAGCCGTTAAGTAGGCTTTTTCAAATTGGAATTTAGCATCTAGCCTTGACCCCAAATAAGCACCGATACCGATGATAGCCGCCATTTGGAAGGCCATCCCGGTATATTTTAATGCTTCGTTAGGATGCTTGCCCGACTTTTTCGGCTGATTTGACAAAATCTTTTGCAGCTTTTACCGAATCTGTTTTACCGTTTTTAGGACGTGGAGTACTTCCCATTTGGCAAGCCACACTAAATACCGCACCAGACTGGACGATTAATTTATTAGTTTGAACATCGCCAACAACTTTGGCGCTTTCTCTTATATTAAGTAGTTCGGCAACCTGTAAGGTTCCTTCAAAACGGCCTTCAATAACGGCATTTTGACATCTTACTTCACCTTCTACAAACCCCTCAGGGCCAATAATAACTTTCGCTTTACAATTTAAGGATCCTTTGATGATTCCATCAATACGGATATCACTCTCTGACTTCACAGTGCCTTCTACTACCGTACCATGGACTAGGGTATTTAGAGCGTGAGATGTAGTCGTCGGTAAAATGCTTTTCTTTGCCGGGTTCGCTTCTTTTTTCTTGTTACTAAACATTATCTACTGTTTTTAAAAATTAAAAAAGTTCAACGGATATCTACATATTAAAATATTGCTACACATATATCCCCTCCTGAACTTTAGCCTATAGGATTAAAGATAATACTTTTTTTCAAAGCTTTTAACTGGAGTAATAATTATAATAATACGCGGAGGGTAATATGTTTTGGTAAGTTAACCTTCAAATATTATGCAATTTTAATATATAATGCAAGAATTCGGCTAGATAGGAAAAGAAAACGTCCTACTTTAACACTTTTTGAGTGTTAAAGTAGGACGTCAGCTAGAATTATAAAAGTACGACTAAAATGAAGTACTTCTATTTATTAAAAATTAGGACAGTAAACGCTTCTGCGCTCAGGACCACAAATTTTGTAGACCAAAGCAAATTCAAATGCTCCATTTGAATTCGAGGCAGTTTTTAAGCTTGATACGTTAACATCATAGCTAAATCCTAAAGAAAAATCATTATAATCAAATCGAGTTGATAAAATCAAAGCATCCGCTGTTAAAGCATCCTGGAAGTGGTTTGCAACACGCATCCATGCACCAACCTGGAAAGCCTGATACTGTGTGCGGCTATCGCCCATCAAGAACTTTAAGCTTGTCCCTGCATTAACCTGGAAAGAAGGCCCTTGCTTGAATACTACTACACCCGGGACTAATCCCAGCTTTTGAGTAACCATGAACTCTCCTCCAGCATGTACTGTAAACTTACTGTACAATGCCTCGAACTCTGAATCATCAAATGATTGGTTTGCCTGATTTAGGTGGCTATAAGCTGCTCCCATGTAGAAGTTATTATCTTCATCGAAAACAGAAAACCATAATAAGCCCGCAGAAACATCCGCAAATAAGAAGTTTGTATTATCGAAAGTTTCAAAAGTTGGTAAGGTTTCATCAAAGCCTCCGTTACCATCATGCTGATTTCCATACCGGGCATTCAAGAAGTCAATACTTCTTTGTGACACACCGGCATCAGCTCCAAAAACAAGATAGTGTGACTTATTTCTATAGCCTCCCATCTTTTTACTGTAAGCCGCAGAAAGTCTTCCTTGTAGTGTTGAAAAATCTAATTCTCCAGCACGGTCCCCCCAAAAGGTTCCTCCAACTCCGAAGAAATCATAACGTCCAACTGGAATCCGTTGATCATACGAAACAGAGTAGGTATTAAAAGCATTCGACTTTAATACACTAGCCCATTGATTACGATAGTTCGCAACGAGTCGAACATTACAGTTCATAACCCCTGTCATCGCGGGGTTAAGGTTCAAAGGTGAAAGGTAGAACTGCGAAAAGTGTATATCCTGCGCATTTAAGCCAGAGGCTCCGAGACCCACAAGACAACAGATAAATAGTAAATGTTTCAATCTTTTCATAAAATTTAGATTTCTAGTCTGTCTAAATAATTTTACTCCTGCATACAGGATTGTTACACATCGCAATAATAGGCGATAAAATTAAGTAAATTTTTTCATGGAATTGTACAAACGGGCGTCTAAACTACATAGAAAAGCAGACTGTGTCTTTCAACAATCGTTTCGGTGTGCCTTTTTAAACGCTGTTTTTCAGGAAGATATTACATCTAATAGCCTAAAATTGTCGAAGAACACATAGTAAGAACCAAACCTGTTCAGAGGCTTACTTCCATGATGCACCATATTGCTCAACGAGGACATTATCATAATAATCAGCACGCTCAAACAGATGCCGGAAAAGTTGCCTTCCGGTAGCTGCATTTAAGTAGCGATCATAGATTAATAGCGATAGGACAACATCCTGTCCTTTTATGCTAAAAGTTAATCCTTCCGTCTCGTAATTTTGTCTAAGTAAATATTCATAGAGGGGTTGAATATTCGTAGGGGGGAGATTACATAGACTAGCATCTCCAATTATTAGGCCAGTTTTCTCATAGTATAAAATACTAATCTTCGCACTACCCTCTTCTATTCCCCAATTATTGGGGCCGCGACGTGCGAGTTTTACATTATGCCCTAATTCAGCAAGCATCAGTTCTATCGTTTTTGCACAACCAACAGGCTCAAAAGCAGGAATCATAGTCGGCAATTGCAGGTCACCTCCACATTCCGGGCAATATTGATTACTGCTCAACTGATGCTCAAAAACCATATTCGAACAATTGTAGCAACGAGCAGCAGTTTTACCATCCACTTTCTTGAATTCTTCTAAACTTTCCTTTATTTGTGATGCCGGCAATGCAAAGCTTAAGTGCCCATCATTATGTGCTATAAAAGTGTTTAGTCCTATCAGCTTCCCGCCTTCACTTAGCAATAATCCGCCACTACTCGCTGGATTCAAGTCCGCATTATGCTGGACAAATCGAACTTTATCCTGAGTAAAAGCAGTATCAGATACCTTACCTATTGCTGTCGATGCTGATTTCCTTATTGGATTCCCAAGCGAAAGGACTTGATCTCCAGTTTGAATTGCTGATAATTCTGCCCATTCCAGCAGTGGCCATAAATCTTCTACTGCTTTGGGCGCACTCAAAAAAGCCAAATCATGTCGCATATCCAGATAAACAACCTTGACAATCTGTTTAGGGATCACTGAGCCCTCTACAACTACATCACAATTATCTCTGACGACATGCTCATTCGTAACAATCAGATCATGCCCCGGTAAATAGAACCCTGTTCCTACGTTGTAGGGAGTAGCTATTTGAACCGTTAGTTTCCGGTATTTTTCTACATGATTCTGCATCTGTAAAATTTAAACAAGCAGCGAATAAAAAATATTTTCTAAGTAGACAAATCCAAGTTTTTTAAAAGAATAAAGTAGCTTTTTGCAAACTCAGGTAAAGTCCCGAATTGCAGCGTGTGAATGTCCGGGTCCACTCGTTTATAGGTGGTTTTATTCTCTTGCGCAATTTGCTTTATCCTCCTCTTTATTTTACGTTCTTCGAAAAGTCCCTTTGCATTTCGATAATTAATCGTGAATCCTAATTTACTAAAATATTGGGGTTCCATAATCTGATAATACAATTGAAAATAATCCAACATCACCTTAGGTACTGCATAATTAAATAAACAATTACCAACGATATAACCAGGTATCGATAAGGCAATCGCCTCGTGTCGATTATCCCGATACCAATCCATATTGGCCAGTTCTCCTTCAATAATACCATAAATCCTAGCGGGGCTAATTGGTTTTGTAATCCCAAAAGTTGCAGGGACCTGATACATCTCTTTGAAAAAATCCGTTTTGGGGCGAGCGATTAATGCTTCCAACTCCGATCGGATCATTGCATTTTTCTCCTCAATCTTTCGTTTATCATTCGCAAAATACTGCCGATTGATCCGTTCCAGCGTTTCCATCATAAAACCCTCCGGTTTTATCAAAAAATCCAGACGATAGGTTAAATCTAATAAAAGGTAAGTTATCCCTCCCGAAAATTGACTTCCCTGGTACCGGGAATCATCCATCAGGTCGAACACCTCTTTTATCTTAGTTTGAATGAAATTATATTTTGATTCTTTCTCCGCCATAGACAATGGCTTCAAATGATCGCCCGCAATAGATTGAAGTCCTTTAAACTCATCCAAGAGTAAATCATCTTGCTTATCCGCGTTAATCGCCAATTCTCTTAAAGCATAATAGAATTTATACGGTGAGCCATCCAGTAAAAAACTATCGAAAACGATTGCGATACAATTATCTTCCGTTAATGCAAAGCGGCTATATTCTAGATCATAATTGCGTGTAATCAATTGATTAAGGATGGCAATATTCAAATCTTCTGCAGATACAATCTTAGCCTCAACTCTGATTTTCGCATGATTTACCATGCCTGTAATTTTCTTCGAGCCCTGAAATATTTCAAAATTCAAAGCTCCTTGCGTTTCTGTCCAATGAACATTATCCTCTCGGTCATCCCGTAGATAAACGAAAAACTCCCGGTAGGCTCCGAGATAGTCCTTATCGTCAAATTTTTCAAGGGCTTTATCCCACGCATCATACTGCTGCTCCGTCTTATAGGAGTCGCTGTAGCGTCCAAAGCGAATGTTTGGTTGCTGTTCTTCTGAATTGTCTTTTCCAAAAAGCTTTTCAAAAAATCCCATTCGATGTGGTAATCAATGTACTTGTTATAGAGATATGAAACAAAACGAAAATTAATATTTTTGGAGGATAAAGTGTACATTGTATCCAACTATTCTTCACTATGCCTCGCTTTCGCACTACTGTTACAATTCCGGAATTCCCAGTTACATTCCATCATCAAACCCCCGTTTTGAGTATAGGGTCTTGTTTTGCAGAGCATATTAGCGCCAGATTAGATACCGCAAAGTGCTCTTCTCTACTGAATCCTTTTGGCATTCTCTATAATCCAATCTCAATAGCAAACACGCTTAACTATCTTTTGGATTCGCAGAGCTACCGGCAAGATCAACTGGTCTACGACCAGGGACTCTGGCATAGCCTCGACCACCATGGCCAGTTTTCCAGGCCTTCCGCTGAAGCTACGTTAAACGGTCTTAACAGTAGCCTTAAAGACGCCCGTAGTTTTCTCTCAACAACTAAAAGGCTCCTCCTTACTTTCGGTACCAGTAAGGTTTACACCTATAACAGCACGGGGCAGGTAGTTGCTAATTGTCATAAAATCCCGGCAAATCAGTTTGATCGAAAGGATATCTCCGTCAAAGAAATCGTCAAAAAATTACAGGATACATTTTCGCAACTCAAACGCGTAATCCCTGACCTGGAAATCATCCTTACCGTTAGTCCAATAAGGCATATCCGCGATGGGATGGTTGAACAACAGCGTAGCAAAGCCCGATTAATTCTTGCCTGCGGAGACTTATCAAACGCTTTCGAATACGTCCATTATTTCCCTTCTTATGAGATAATGATTGATGAATTACGCGATTACCGATTCTATGAAGCAGACATGATTCATCCAAACAAAGTAGCCATAGAATATATCTGGGATCATTTTCGACGCTGTTTTTTTTCACCTGAAACAAATGGCTTAATTGACCGCATATCTAAAATTCAAAAAGCCAGTCAACATCGGCCTTTTAATCCAGCATCAGAAGAACACCAGGCCTTTATAAAAAAGCAGATCGACTCTATAGAACTTATGGAACAAGCATATAAATTCCTTGATTTCACAATAGAACGCTCTGCACTACTAAAAGAAGTTGTTTAAAGCTAAAACATAATGAAGCATCTAAATATTCTATCAATTTTATCCTGCTTACTCCTCTTCTCATTTGCTTGTGAGGTAAGTAAAATGGAAAACAGCAATGAAGAACGGGAACATGCCTATGAGCTAAAGACTGAATTAATAAGCATTCGGATTGCTCCGGATACTGGTGGCCGTATCGCTTCTTTCAGTTATCAGGGCAAGGAAATTCTTTCGCAGATCCGGGATGAAGATAACTTCCTTTGGGGTAGTACCATCTGGCCAGCACCGCAATCTGCCTGGAATTGGCCACCACCTAAGGTATTAGATCAGGGGCAGTACACCCTGGTATCAAAATCAAAAAAATCATTAGTTTTCGATAGCCCTAAAGATGCTTACCGGGGTCTACAACTACGAAAGGAGTTTAGTATAGCGGGACCAAATGCAATTGACATCAAATATACTTTTACTAATCATAGTGACACTGTAACTTCTGCCGGGATCTGGGAAATCTCTCGCATTCCATACGAAGGCATCAGCACCTGGAAAACCGGAACCATAAAAGCGCATGAATATTCGGGACTTACCCAGGGTGATAGTTTGAGTCACTTCCAATTTAGTGACCATGAAGAACCCGGCAAAATTTTTATAGAAAGTAACGGAGGCTGGGTAGAATATCGTTACAACGGTTTATTATTCACAAAAGAGTTTGACATTATTGCTGCTGAAAAAGTTGCCCCTGAGCAAGCGCCAATTGAAATTTACTTTGACCCACCACGTGGTTTTGCAGAAATAGAGCAACATGCTGCTTACATTGCAATAGCACCGGGAGAAAGCAGCTCTTTTAAAGTACGATGGACCTTGGAGGCGAGCGAGTAAATGCGAAATTAGATTATACGTCGCACCTTGGTATTCGTATCAATAGTCCCTTTTTCTGACAAGTTGATTAAGTTAAGCCCTGGTGTTTTTCCGACTTCAAGACTACCCAAATCATCCGCAAAGCCAAGAGCTTGCGCTCCGTTAAGCGTCGCCCAACGTAGCAAGATTTCGGTAGGTATATAAGATTGGTATTTCGTAATCGTCCGAAGTTCATCAATAATTGAAAGTTGCCAATTGGAAGTAAGGCTATCTGTTCCAATTGTCATCTTCGCATCCGAATCCAGAAAAAGTTGATAGTTTGGCAGCCTGTTTTCGATGTAGAGGTTTGCATTAGCACAAGTTGCCCAATATACCTGATCACTCCAATTCTGTGCTTGTGCAATATCTTTTGCAGTGGTCATTGTATTATGCACAAACAGCGTTCTACTTTTTGGATTCATATACTGCATGGCATAGTGAATAGAATGTGATTCAGTCGCCACAAAGTTATCTAATGGGATATTAAAGCCCTGGTAGAAATCAAGAAAACCTCCAGTTTTATTGACAAATAACTGGTCTTCGTCGGGTGTTTCCTGATTGTGAATACTGACCGTTCTTTGATTAGCATTCACCTCATTGATCAACTTAAAAAGTTGAGGAGAAACGGTGTAAGGTGCATGCGGAACACAGGACCATTCGTTTCCATTTCCTTCTATCCTGTGATCATAAACTTCTTTATATTTTTCAAATTCTCTCGGTGCCCAATCGTTTTGCATAAAATCAAACATCTCTACAAAAGTGTAATATCGTATAGGGCTTTTAGCCTTGCGAGCAAAAGTATCCGCCTTATTCGAAATATCTCCTACTGCAACGATCCCTTCTTCGTACATTTCAGCATCTGCGGCATCAATGGCTGCCAGAATTTCTTCTTGAGGGATATCTCGAAACTGAACAACATTTGTAATAAAAGGAATCAACTTAGTACCTGTGTCTACTTTCCCTTTCATGTGAGAAAGTTCGAGATGACAATGGGTGTTTACAAAGCCGGGCACAAGGGCTCCTTTAAACTTTTCGATAGTCACCGGGTCATGAGCAGCTTCCTCTTCAATGGCAAGGATTTCTCCCTTTTCATTACATATTACAACTTTACCTTTTAGAGGATCTGTATTTATCGGGTAGATCGTATCGGCTGCAAATTTTCTCATTGGTACTATTAAGCTTTCGTTATTTTAATGGTTATTTCGTTTTCAAACGATTGAAATGATTCTATTTCGAAAATATTTTCAAAAGTATAAAACCATTCGCGATACTCCGCATTAATGATCCGAACCAAAATCCTGAATTATCAATCCATTCCGCATCCGAGGTTCAAACCATGTCGACTTAGGTGGCATTGTTTTATCCATGTCAGCGATCGCAATCAACTCCTCTAAGGCAACAGGATATAAACAAAATCCGACACTTCCTTCATAACGCAAAGCTTTTAAGCGAAAATCTTCCAACCCTTTTACCCCTTGCACATATTTGACTCGATGATCTGTCCGTACATCTTCAATACCCAATATCCATTTCATTACTTTTTCATCTAACATGGAAGCATCCAAAAGCACTGGTCGATTCTTGTATGGCTCCAGAATTTCAGGCTTCCAGGTTAATTTAAACCACTCTCGATTGAGCAACATCACAATTTCATGTTTCCTTGTTGGCTTCTTGGGAATAGTCATTAGTTCAATATCAAACAACTGTGAAATCTTAGCCATAAAGGTCGTAAGAGAGTTATCATTTAGTCCAGTAATGATTCGGTTGAAATCGAGCACTTCCAACTGATCCATTGGGAAGAAAGCACTAAGAATACTTCCGAAGCGTGCGTCGTTGGCAGTCTTGGAAAAACGCTTATGCATCAGCGCCATGGTAGAACAACGATGATGACCATCTGCGATGTAACTTTTACCTACTTTCTCCAGAAAAAACTGCTGTAGTTTATTAATCAAAGCCCCATCTGTTATTGACCAGAAGCGATGCTTTTGTTGGGTTTCAAAGAAACTGGTTTCGTAAAAAATCGGGTTGGCATTTTTATAATCTTCCAGTAGTTCATTGATTTCTTTAACACTGGGGTACGTCAATAAAACAGGTTTGACAATTGCATCCCGGCTAATCATCAAATCCATTTGCTGTTGCTCTTTGGTCGCTATGGTATTTTCGTGGCGTTTAATTAATCCTTCATCATAATCTTCAACTGCTGCACATGCAATTAATCCGGTGTAATTACGCTGACGGGATGAAATCTCGTAGATATAAACTGCTTCTTGAGCAGTACGCTGAAAAAATCCGTTTTTCTTATACGCTGCGTATTCCCATTTTACTTTTGAGAAAAAAGCATCAGAGGAGGTAATAAAATCCAGGTTAGGGTAAACCGCTTGGAAGGGTTTAATTCTCATTAACGATGGTTTAAAATTTGGTTAGGCGCCGATCGTCGATAAAAACTCGACTGCATTATCTTTAAATCAAAACGCCCGCAAGTTAAGGAGAAAAATAAACTTAGTTTTGAAATAGTTGAAAATTGTATATACGATTGTATACAACAAAGAAGGAATGTCAAATATCGGCTGAGTGACCACAAAGAATTGAGGTAGCCGTATTTTATTTGACCATTTTGAGGAAGGTTCCCATCAGCCAACTAGACTCTGCTTTGATCAATTTATCCAACATAGAATCTGCTTTATTTGCAAAAAGTTTGATATCACCAACGACCTCTGTAAACTCTTTTGAGTCCTCACACACATCTTCAACACTTGAGATTTCATCTAAAATTCGAAGCATGGGCTCCAGCTCTTTTTTCTTTCGCTCTGTGATAATTCGCTTAACAACGATTCCCATGTCTTTCTCTGCTTTAAAATATTCTTTGCGTTCTCCGGGTTTAAGATCCTTATAAACTAAACCCCAGTCAATCAATGAACGAATATTCATATTCGCATTGCCACGGCTGATCTGTAATTCTTCCATAATTTCCTCCGCAGTCAAAGAAGACCTCGAAACCAATAACAATGCATGCACTTGAGCCATCGTCCGATTAATTCCCCAACTAGAACCAAATGCTCCCCAGGATTGAATAAATCGATCTTTGCCTTGCTGTAAATCCATAACTAAAAGCGTATGTGTTGTTTATTAGAATACCTCACTAAATGAAAGTAAATTCTACCTCTTTTTGTTGTCGAATTTGCACTTTTTTTCCATTTTTCAAGAATCTCAGGCAACCTTTTGCCCTAAAATTGCATACGCAGATCATTTTAAGCTTTATAAAATGGGGCTTTAGTGACTGTTGCTTCTAATTTTTTCTTGCCTGCAACTACAAAAAGTTTTGTTCCTACAGCGGTATAATCCTTAGGCACGTATCCCATTCCGATTGGAATTTCCAGAGAAGGAGATGAAGTACCTGAAGTCACTTCGCCAATTTGGTTTCCTTCCGCATCTTCAATCGGATAGCCATGTCGAGGCACCCGCCGATCATCAACGGTAAAAGCAACTAACTTTCTCTTAATTCCCTCTGCTCGTTGTTTTCGGAATATTTCAATAGAATTAAAATGATCTTTCTTCGTTTTGGTGATCCACCCCAGACCTGCTTCAATCGGAGAAGTAGTATCTGTAATATCATTTCCATATAGGCAATATCCCATTTCTAACCGCAGGGTATCCCTTGCTCCTAAACCCACCGGTTGTATATCTAAATCTTTACCGGCTTCCATCACTGCATCCCAGAGTGCTTCGGTGTGCTCACCAGCGACATATAATTCTAAACCTCCTGAGCCAGTATATCCAGTAGCAGAAATCAGTACGTTTTCAATTCCCGCAAATGTCCCTTTAGTAAAAGTGTAATACTTTAGAGCAGCAAGATCAACCTCCGTAAGCGATTGCATCGCTTCAATTGCTTTAGGCCCCTGCACTGCGAGCAGTCCTGTTTTGTCAGAGATATTAATCATCTTAGCGTCAAAATCATTATGCTCTGCGATCCAGTTCCAGTCTTTTTCAATATTGGATGCATTCACTACAAGCATAAATGCCTGTTCGCCTTCTGCACACTGATCCTCAAATAATCGATACACTAATAAATCGTCGACGATGCCTCCTTCATGATTAGGTAAACAAGAATATTGTGCATCCCCCGGTGATAGCTTTGAAGCATCATTAGAGCTTACCTTTTGAATTAAGTCCAAGGCTTCTTTTCCTCGAACAATAAACTCCCCCATATGAGAAACGTCAAATACCCCAACAGCTGCTCTTACTGCATGATGTTCGTCCTTAATATTAGTGTAAGATATTGGCATATTATAGCCTGCGAATTCTGCCATTCGGGCACCTAGGCCCATATGCTTTTCAGATAGTGGTGTATTCTTCATGAAGTCTAATTGGTTAAATTTGATTTTGTTCGAGTCCCTGATAACAGGGCTTATAATTTTTCATTTATTCGCTGATCCCGATCCCCGATACTTATCGGCTATCGGCAGCCGCTGGCATAAACGGGCAAACAGCTTACTTAGATACTACAATTCGATCGATATTATCTCCAACAGCTAAACGATGTACCACATCCATGCCCTCTACTACTTCTGCAAATATAGTATAACGTCCATCAAGATGAAGTGTTGGTGAATGTGTTATAAACCATTGCGTACCTTCAGTATCCTTTCCAGCCGAAGCCATTCCTACATAGCCCTCTTTATCATAATGCCGCATCGGGACCTCCGAGCGAATACTGAAATCTGCCCCACCATACCCATCTCCACGTGGACAGCCATCTTGTACTACAAAATTCGGAACCACTCGATGGAAACGTTTCCCGTCAAAGTAACCGGTCTTTGCTAATTGCACAAAATTAATCACCGAAGCAGGTGTTTCTTCTGGGAAAAACCGTAGCGTAATATTTCCTTTTTTGGTAACAATCACCGCTCGCGTATCATCCGAAACGGCCGATAGTTGATTCCAGTTTATTGGATTATTAAAATCAGGTGTTTTATCTTCTGGGGCAGTTTTACCTTGTAAAACATGAATCGCTTTATTCAGCGCATTATAACTCTCTATATCTTTAGGTAATTTGAGGCCATTAAGCGCAGTAGACATAAAATCTGTACTATCGATTACACTTCTATAATCCAATGCGGAGTTGGATAGAATATTCGATAAAACGTAAATCATTCCAACATCACCACTTTTAATTCCATCCGTTAAAAATACTGCAAGTTCTCTTTTTACACGTCGCGACCCCACACCAAACCAACTTTGAAAATCAGGATAATTTGCAATATAAGAAAGAGCATCTGCACTGGCTGTACGTACAACAGGGTCAGAAGAAGCTAGTCCCTGCGCACCGATATAGCGATAGTTCCATCCGTATTCTGCCATGGCCATCAAAGCTCCCGCTTTCTCGTATGAGTTTGAGCTTTTTTCGAATAGTCGTCTCAATTGAGTATTGATTTTTCCCTTACTCACCTCGAAATAGGGAGGAAGGTGCTTATTCGCAGCTCGATATAAGGTCATTCTCATTTGCCAGGGATAAATCGTATCCTGCGCCATTTTCCAATAATCAACTGCTTCACGAGGATCTCCTTTGTCTATAAGCAATTGGCCCGCTGTCAATGCAACATTAATATTAGGATCATCCAAAGCAACTAAGGCAATATCTTTATATGTGGAGTACTCAAAGTTATTCAGGGCACGAAGAATATTACA
Source organism: Saprospiraceae bacterium (assembly GCA_020631105.1). GTDB lineage: Bacteria > Bacteroidota > Bacteroidia > Chitinophagales > Saprospiraceae > JAHDHW01. Next base: position 42,688 of record JAHDHW010000016.1, read on the forward strand.
TTTAACCCTGTAGTCCGTTGCCGTCTGGAATCTTGACTTTAACACTTGTAATGCTTCTGAGGACTTTGATTTCCCTAATGCAATGGCGAGGGCCATCTCTACTCTTGGTGTTCCTGCATTTTCAATCGCCCTTATTAAAGGAGTTGCAAAACTATCTAATTGAATATTCCGCGCTCGGCTGAGGTAATTCGCCGCTACAAAACGGACGCTTTCAGGATACCCTGCATCGCTGACAATAGCTAACATCTTATTCGTACCGGCAGGACTCGTAATATTCCGAAGTGCGTATCGGTATATTCCATAAACCTGACCTTCTAATAAGGCAGTATCTCTCCTTGTATAGGTGCTAATGGTACTAAGTGCATCTAAAAAAGAAGGAGATGCGGTTTTGCCTACTGCCTCCAAAACTGTTTTATTAAAGTTTTTAGATGCAAAGGTAGAGTCGTCTTTCTGAAAGGCATTGATTAAGAAGTCTTCTGCACTACTATCTTTAGTTTGACCTAATGCATAAGCAGCCGCAATCGATACCAGGTCTACATCATCATTCAGCAAAATTGCCAAATCCTCTACTGCATTTTTATCCTGAACAGACCCCATAGCCATTGCTGCAGCATAGCGATAAGAAGGATCCGGATGATCAAAGTATTGTATCAGACTATCTTTATTGCGCTGATCTTTAAAGTTGTGGATTTTTTGTAGAACCGGGTCACTAAGATCTACTCTGACCTCAGTAAGCTTCGTATCCGTGGGAGGCATGCATTGGGCAAAAACCAATAGCAATAAACAGTAAAGGAGGAATTTCTTCATGGTATGATTGTAGTGCTTTAACGGCTATCCTATATCCATGGATAAACCATAAATATCTCTTTCCCAAAGAGAGGACAAAAATAATAAATTTTTCTGCGGAAATTAAGCTTGGGTTCTTATAAGAAAAGGTCGGCTTAAAGCCGACCTTTATGAAAATTCATCTAATTAAAATCTTCTATTTCGGTACTATCTCTTTCAATCTCATCTCCCCATTCATCTCCAAAGTCTTCATTCTCCTCTCCATCTCCATCAAGGCTACCATAGGGGCCCCGATCCTGGTTATACAATTCGCAATTAAGCTCGATTCCGATATCTCCCGAAGGCACGTAGAATCTTGCTTTTGAATCATAATCTATAGTGGTGTCTGCTTCTATTCGCTTAATCAATTTAGCAAAGGCTGGTCGGGCCATTTTTGCTCCGATTCCAAGGTTCAAAGATCGAAATCTAACCCAACGATCATCTCCACCTACCCAGGTACCCACTACCAAATCAGGGGTTATCCCCATAAACCATCCATCGACGTAATCATTGGTTGTACCTGTTTTACCCGCAAGCTCACTCTTTACACCGCCAAAGCCAGGTAGACCTTGATTCATTACATTTTTAAGCATCTGCACCATCACATAATTGGAAGCCGGATTCAGTGCAATTCGGTCTTGGATGACTTCTTCATATATTTTGTTCCCGTTCCGATCTTCGATACGAGTGATAAATATTGGCTTATTATAAATCCCGTTATTAGCAAAAGTAGTATAAGCACCAGTCATTTCCATTACAGAAAGATCACTTGCACCCAGACAAATAGAAGGTTGTTTGGGGACCTTAAGTGTTCCATTGCCACGTTTATAATCCACATCGATCCCCATTCCTTTTACTAAAGATCGTACCGCCCGAGTATCTCCCAGCTGCTTCATCAAGTAAACAGAAACTGTATTCTTTGACCATTGTAAGCCTTTGAATAAAGTAAAGGGTTGTCCGGAATATTCTGCATTCGCATTTTGGGGAGTCCAATCCTGTAGCAAGTTAAAGTTACCTTCACCTTTGTGAATAGTATAGGGTAAATCATCAACAATAAAACACGGTGAAATACCAACCTGATCAATAGCAGTAGCGTAAATAAAAGGTTTGAAGGTAGATCCTACCTGTCGCTCCGTTGTTACGTGATCAAAAGGATAATACTTATGGTTAATTCCTCCAACCCAGGCTTTCACATGTCCTGTAGCCGGATCAACAGCCATCATACCGACCTGTAGAAAGTTACGATGGTACTTGATGGAATCTAAAGGAGTCAAAACTGTATCCTTTTCCATTTTTGCGTTATACGCAAAAACTTTCATCTTAACTGGCGTTTCGAAGGATTTACGAACCTTATTTTGCAGCTCTGTCCATTTATTCTTTAGGCGTTCGTAATTCTGACTTTTTAGAACTTTCCGATATTTAGTAGCTCTTTCATTAGGAATCAAATTACGGGAAACCAACTTAGCAATCGTGCCGGTCTCTGATTCTGCCTGAATAATACGTTCAATATCATGGTCTCGTAATTCATAGCCATCAATTTCACTGGAGATACGCTTAACGATATCTGACATCACCGCCGTTCGAAGGACTCCGTAGCGTTCAGTTTCCCGAATGATTCGTTTCATCGTACGCTTACGTGCAGCATCTTCTATTTCAAGATCTTCTGGTTCTTTCGTAGGATCACGGAAAGTCCAGGTATCTTTTCCTTTCCAATGTTTATTAAATTTCTCTTGCAGTTGTTCCATATGTTCCCGAACCGATTGCTCAGCATGGTTCTGAATCGCTGGATCAAGCGTAGTGTAAATACGCAGGCCGTCCTTAAAGATATTGTACTCTGATCCGTCTGGTTTTAGATTATCTTTTTGGCTCAGGATTCTGGAGAGTTCTTTTCGGAGTTCCATCCGGAAGTATGGTGCTAATCCATCTGCATGAGTTTCCCGATTGAAGTTTGACATATCTAATGGAAGCTTCCGAAGAGAATCATATTCCATAGGTTTAAGAAATCCATTTTTCTCCATTTGGTTGAACACCACCATACGTCGATGCTGAACCGTATCCGGACGACGAATTGGATTAAACAAAGAAGGGTTTTTGAGCATTCCGACCAGAGTTGCCGCTTCTTCTATGGTAAGTTGATCCTGAGTCTGGTTGAAATAAATCTCCGCCGCTGCTTTGATTCCATATGCACCATTTAAGAAACTAAATTTATTGAGGTACATAGCCATAATCTCTTCTTTCGTATAGCTACGTTCCAGCTTAATGGCGATGATCCATTCTTTTAATTTTTGTAGTACCCGTTCTAATCCAGATCCTGGCTTTTCTGTAAAGAGCATTTTTGCCAACTGCTGGGTGATTGTACTTGCTCCTCCGGAACTGCGTTGACCAAGTAGCACTGTTTTGAAGGCGACTCGTAGTAATCCACGAAAATCAATCCCTGAATGCTCATAAAATCGCTCATCTTCAGTAGCAACCAGAGCCTGAGTTACAAATGGGCTAATCTCATTATAAGAGACCTGAATACGATTCTCGTAAAAATATCGCCCTAAGACCTCGCCATCAGCGGCGTAGACTTCAGAGGCCAAATTATTCTTTGGATTTTCAAGTTCTTCAAAGGATGGTAAATCACTGAAAGATAGCAGCGTGAATGCGCCAATACCAATTAAGATACCCGCTATGGTTAATCCCCACATCCATCGGACAATTTTCCGATAAGTGGGCATTCGTTGCTCACGAAAAGATTTAGGAGTCCCTTCTTCCTGATTTGTTGGAATTTGATCATTCTGATCCATATTGCTCATCATTTAAATACTGATGCAATGTTTTTTTATAGTATGTTCAGCTAGTTTTTTTGGAGTGCGGCCTGCCAAATTAAGCATTATGTCGCATAACGCCAAGCCTTGCCCCTATAGCTCAATATAATAATTCAGGCTCTCTTTTACTAAGGGCGATTCACAACTTTGGTTGATTACTGCTTCGCCAATATTGCTTAACATTGTAAAATTGAGCTGTCCGTTTTCATTCTTTTTATCATTCTTCATTAAACGAAGATAATCCTCAAAATATTCATTTTGCAGCAAATACTTGCCATAAATTTTTAATATATACGCTGAAACCTCCTCCGCTGATTCATTTGGCAAGTCTAATATTTTGGTCGAAAGATAAGTTTCACAAATCATCCCCGCGGCTATCGCCTCTCCATGTAATAATGGATCTGGACTATTTAGCGCCCAGCTTTCAATAGCGTGCCCTACTGTATGGCCAAAATTTAAGGCTTTACGAATATTATACTCAAAGGGGTCTTCCTCCACTACCTTCTTTTTAATCTCCAGAGATGGCACTAATAAAGAAGTCCAGTCCACCGTTTCAAGGTTTTCAATGCTCTTTAGTTTTTCCCAGAGTGTAGCATCTGCGATCAGGCCATGCTTGATAATCTCCGCCAGGCCACTTCTCAGCTCTCTGACGGGCAGCGTTTTCAAGAAGATCGGGTCTATAAATACCGCTTGAGGATTGTTAAACACGCCTACACTATTCTTCACTTCTGCAAAATCAATCCCCAGCTTCCCTCCGATTGAGGAATCCACATCCGATAGTAAGGTAGTTGGAATCTGAATAAAATCGATCCCCCTTTTATAGGTTGAAGCACAGAAACCTCCCATATCACCAATTACCCCGCCGCCCAGATTGATTACAAGTGCTTTGCGATCAGCTTTCGCTTCCATCAGGGCCTTCCAGATAAAGCTACAGGTATGAATATTCTTATGTATTTCTCCGGACTGGATTTCAATAATTGTTGCTTCCTTTAAGGAACTATACTTATGAATAAGCGGAAGACAATGGGCCTTCGTATTCTCATCAACCAGGATGAAATATTGCGAATAAGTACAATCATCCAGAAATGCCTGCAAGGCTTCCCAAATCTCTCCTACATAAATATTATAATCATCCAGCGCTATCGTCTGCATAAGGCTTGAAATTTATTACTACACAAAGGTACAATGAGATTTAGCTTTTAGAAGGGTATAATGCACAAATGTGGCAAAAAAATGAAAAAGCGTAGCCGATCTCTGGAAATTCGTTATTCTGCCTGATCTTCAAGTGTAACACTCCAGGCTTCCGGCTTATCAGAAAACAGTTTTTTCGTCCTGGCCCAGGTCTGTTGGAAAAGTTCAGAATAGCGGTAATTATTGAGTGCTTCATCGCTATCCCATATACTAAAGGTGAAAAATATATTAGTTTCCTTCACCCCTTGTAATAATTCAACATGATGACAGCCTTCAAAGGCTTTGATTTTCTGTTTGCTCTGACCGAATATCTCCTGAAATTGCTCAATATACTGAGGTTCGAAGGTTAACTTTACTATTCTCTTGATCATATTATTTTTTCCTTCGATTTAATTATTCAAATTCGATATTCACTCCATCTTCCAGGTTTAATCCCAGCAGACTAGAAGCTTTACCGGTGTTTACTGCTATCTCAAGAAATCCGGCAGAATTAAAAAGACACAAGGGCTCTCCAACCGGAACATCAGCATAGCTATAGCTAATCTTATCGATTGGATTAAAACGTTTAAAGTAGATTTTTGCCTTCCTTTTTTTGCGGATTTGTTGAAAGAGTGTTTCTGAAATATTTACCACTACGTTCTCATAATGATCAATATGAATAACCGCTCCCTTAATCATATCTGGAGTTGTAATAGGTTGAAAAGTCATGCGCTCTTCAATTTCATCTACTAATATTCCAATTTCATTGAAAGGCATCCCTCCCGAAATATGTTGAACGGCTTTAGCAATCGTATCCTGACTCAATAATTCAGGAGTCCCTTCTAGTTCATAAATTTTATCTGCCTCTCCTTCAAATACCAAAGAAAATATACCATTATCCGGGCCAATGAAATAATGGTCTTTATAGCGCGCTGCCAAATAACAACGTCCACTATCATAATGACTATTCACAGAGACCAGGTGAATTGTACCCTTTGGAAAACTTCCATAGGCATTTTTTAAGATATAAGCCCCCTGAACTATATCGAATGGCTTGATGTTATGAGATATATCGACGATATTGAGAGCAGGATTACGGGAAAGTATCGCCCCTTTAATTACCGCTGAATAGTAATCTTGCAATCCTAGATCCGAGGTGAAGGTGACAAGCGCCATATTTTCATTTAATTTTCAATTGATCGATTTCTTAAGAAGTAGAATGAAGACTTCTTGACAAGAATGCGCTAACTTTACCGCAAATTAAATCAATTTTACTGAATAGACCTGTTTCTGAGCGAACAAGTCGCATTTTAAAATAACAACGTATTGAGTGAAATAATTCTTAACATTGATGGTGTAGATCCCCTTGATCTGTACGGTGAAAAGAACAAGAAGTTAAATCTACTCCGTCAAGCATATCCAAATGTCAAAATTACTTCTCGCGGAAGTAACGTAAAAATAAGTAGCGAAAGTAAAAAAGAAGCACAAGCTGTTAAAGGTAAATTCGAGATGATGATCCGCTTATTAAAAGAGCAGCATGATCTTACAATCGAAACGATCAAAGATTTACTAAATGGTAGTAACCCCTTCGATAGTCGTATTAGCAATGGTGACTCCAGCAATGCTACTTTAGTGCATGGCCGTGGTGGTAAGCCAATCAAACCTAAGACTCGCAATCAGAAAAGATTAGTCGAAGCTTCCGAAAACAGTGATATCGTATTCGCAATAGGGCCTGCCGGAACGGGTAAAACTTATACCGCCGTCGCAATTGCCGTTCGAGCACTAAAAAATAGATTAGTCAAAAAGATTATCCTAACACGACCTGCAGTTGAAGCAGGAGAAAGCTTAGGGTTTCTTCCTGGTGACCTTAAAGACAAAGTTGATCCATACCTGCGTCCTCTGTATGATGCACTGGACGATATGCTTCCTTTGGAGAAGCTCAACTTCTTTATGACCAATCGGGTGATTGAAGTTGCTCCGCTAGCCTTTATGCGTGGACGGACTTTGGATAATGCCTTTATCATTTTGGATGAAGCGCAGAATGCAACGCCAGGACAGTTAAAGATGTTCCTGACTCGTATCGGACCTTCCGCAAAATGTATCATCACCGGTGATCTTTCTCAGATTGACCTCCCTTATAATCAGATTTCAGGTTTACGACAAAACCTGGGTATGCTGGAACGAATCGACGGAATAGAGTCCGTTTATCTTACTGCCGAAGATGTTGTTCGACACCGACTGGTCAAAGAGATTATCAAGGCATATGATCGCGAAGCAAATAAGCGTAAGGAGCGAAAAGAAGCAGAGAAAAAAGCAAAAGAGGAATCTGACAATAATAACGAACAATCTAACGAAAACTGATCAACAAGCAATGACCTTCACATTATCTAAGCCTAATCGTTCAATTCGTGGCATCATAAGACTGGACGGCTCTAAAAGTATAAGTAACCGCGCATTAATTATCAGAGCGCTTTGTAACACCCCCTTCGAAATAGATCTACTCTCTACTTCTAAAGATACGATAACGCTCCAGGCACTGTTGGCTAGTGATGAAGAAATCCGTGATGCTGGTGCAGCAGGTACTACCTTCCGATTTATGACTGCTTACTTATCTATGCAGCAAGGCACTCAAATCCTGACCGGATCAGAGCGAATGAAGCAAAGGCCTATCGGTGTACTCGTCGATGCCCTCCGTCAGTTAGGTGCTAAAATTGACTACCTTGAAAATGAAGGTTATCCTCCCTTAAAGATTCATGCTCCCGAACCCGTAAATAATAATCGTTTAGCGATCTCCGCAAATGTCAGTAGTCAGTATATTTCCGCACTGTTAATGATCGGGCCTACTCTACCGGATGGCATTGAACTGGAGTTAGCCACTAATGTCGTTTCCAGACCTTATATCGAGATGACGCTCAACCTGATGGCGCACTTCGGTATTGAACATGAATGGAAAGAAAATATTATTCGAGTTGCTCCGCAAGCCTACAAGGCAAAACCATATAAAGTCGAGGCCGACTGGTCAGCGGCTTCCTACTACTATGCACTGGCTGCTTTTGCGGATGACCTCGATCTTCAACTTGATGGGATTTGGGAAGATAGTGTACAAGGTGATTCCGTACTCTCCAAAATGATGAACGCATTCGGGGTACAAAGTACTTTTAATGAGACCGGAGTACACTTAAATAAATCGAGAGCTCCAATGCAATCTGAGTTCGAATGGGATTTTATCCGTTGTCCGGATATTGCGCAGACCCTGGCGGTTGTCTGTGCAGGCTTGGGGGTAAAAGGATCTTTTACCGGCTTAGAAACCCTTCGAATTAAAGAGACCGATCGGATCGATGCGCTACATAATGAATTAGAAAAAGTAGCTGCGTATTTCGAACTTGATGAAGAAAAGTCAATTGAAAAAGGGCAGGAATATTTTTCTACTAATGGGCAAGCAGTGATTTCTAATCCAACTTTCGAAACTTACGAGGATCATCGGATGGCTATGGCTTTTGCACCTTTGGCAATGCTCGGTCATATTAAAATCGAAGAGCCAATGGTAGTGGTAAAATCCTATCCTAAATTTTATGAAGACTTCGAAAAATTAGGATTCCTTGTACAGCGGTAATATTTTTTATTCGCTGAGCTGCCCTTTCTGCCAAAGGCAGTAAAGCGCTACGGCTTTGATCAAACATCCTTTGGCTATGATGCTTCCGCTTTCTTTTCAACAGATACTCCAAGGACTTCCAAAATTGCTTTCGCTTTAAGTAAACATTCTTCGTACTCCAAGGCTGGAACACTTCCAAAAACAATCGCTCCTCCGACTTGAAAGGAAAGATATGATTCCGCTTGATTATATATCAAGCTTCTGATCACCACATTAAAATCAAAATCACCATCCGGACGAATATACCCCACTGCTCCCGAATATAGTCCTCTTCGAGAAACCTCATACGCTTCAATTAATTCCATTGCTCTTATCTTTGGAGCGCCAGTCATCGACCCCATTGGAAAACAGTTTTTCAAAGCATCTATAAAATGAACGTCAGGTCGTAATCGTCCGGAGACTGTCGAGATCATTTGATGTACTTGTTCAAATGTATAGATCCCAAACAGTTCATCGACCTTTACACTCCCTGCCTGGCAAGATCTGGATAAATCATTTCGAACTAAATCCACAATCATTACATTTTCAGATCGATCTTTCTTACTGTAAAATAGTTGTTCCTTTAGTGCGCTGTCTTCCTCCGAGTTCATACCCCGCCGAATCGTACCTTTGATAGGTTGAGAAATCAATTGATCTTTTATTTTTCTTATAAATCGCTCCGGGCTGGCGCAAATTAAATATTGCCCTCTACATTTATAATAACTAGCAAAAGGAGCACTAGTTAAGGCCTTAAGTTTTCGAAAAGTATTCAAAGGGTGAATACTGGTGTCTTCCATATAAAACTCCTGGCACAGATTCAATTCATAAATATCTCCGGCAATAATATGCTGTCGAATGTTTTCGACTTTTTGCAAATAAGCAGCTTTGGACATTCGAGCTTTCAATTCTGGAACGACTAATTGAAAGCTATTAAAAACTTCTAAATCCTCAACTGAATTTATCTCTCTGTTTATAATTTCTTGATAGAGTTCCTCCGCTTGTTTGTTCAAACTATGGATTCGAATCTCCGTATCAAAAATTTCAACTACTACGCGAGGTCGAAAAAAATGAAGGTCAGGAATATTTAGTCTATCCTGATTTTCGGAGCTTAAAGCTTCTGTATCGTTTTTGAGGTCGTAAGTTAAAAACCCAAAACACCAATCTTTCTGCTCTTCATAAAATGCTTTCAGATCATCAAACGCATTATTAGACTGCCTAATCAGTTCATCTGAACAGCCAACCGCTAGCAAAGCCTCATATCCTCCAGCAGAAGATTTTTGGTTACTATCCAGATAAGACACAATCTCAAATTGATCGGCCCAGTCCAAAGCTTTTTCTTTAAACTTTGAAATATCTTTTGGATAAAAAGACGCAGTATTACGAATAGATTCTAAAAGGATCACAGAAATAAGCTCATCAAAAAATTAAGATAATAGTTCTTCTGATAATAAGACAAAAAAAAGAACTACAGGGTCACGCGCTGTAGTTCTTTTTTTAAGGTTTAACATTTGTTTAAGCATCAACCGTCCAGATCGAGGATTTTGATTTCTACCCTTTGGTTGCGTTTACGTCCGGTGGGTGTTGCATTGGTAGCGACAGGATTTCGTTTTCCATATCCTTTAAATACAAGTCGGTCTTCCCGAATTCCTTTTTCAACTAAGTACTCTGCAACGGCTTTAGCACGAAGCTTCGAGAGTTGATCGCAGAAAGATGTTTGACATCGGTTATTAGTATGGCCTCCAATTTCAATAGAAACTTCAGGATGTGCTCTCATAAAACCATAAATTTCATCTAATACCGGGAATGCATTAGGTAAAATAGTAGAAGAATCTGCTTGAAATGATAGCTTCTGAATTCGGATTACTTCTCCTTCGGTCATTTTCTTGCGATCAAGGTTCAGGATACTTTTCTCCGAGTTGTAGGTTTCAACCGGATCGGGAGTTGGCGTCTGCGTAGAGACGATTGGATCCTCCTTTGGTTCTTTCTTCGGTTTAGTAGGTTTAACATTAACTACGGCTGGTGGATCCGGGGTCGGTTCAGGATCAACTTGTGGTTCTACATCAACTATCGGGGGTTCGTCCTCATCACAAGCAATCATTTTGATACTAGACAAATCATCCATCAGGATATTACCATTATAGGGTAAAGGTGTTGGTGTTTTATAGAATGCTTCAATTAAGATGTAGCTATAAGTTTTCTTAGGTTCAAACCTTAAGGTGTATTCCTTCCAGGTGGTATGGTCTACTGGCGGTGTCTCATCCAAAAGTTCTAATTTACTACAATATCCGTTTCCGCCCCAAACCCGAACAAGAATAGGTCGATTATAGAGTACGTTTTTTTGTGTAATTCTACTTTGGCTCACCAAATCTTCAGAATGGCTCAACTTCATACTAAAGGAATAACATTTCCCCGCTTGCATTGGAGTACGTAAACGTTGAGACATTGCCTCCCAGGTATCATTATCTCTGGCAACTAAACCAATGTAATAGCTTCCTCCGGCTGCAGGTAGTTCAACGCCAAAGTTTCCGGGTTGAGCATCAGGTGTATTTAGGTCAGGTCTGCCACAAGAATACCATCCTTTTGCTCCAAGACAACATTCAGGGCGGCCGAGCGCATCCGCATAGGGGCTTTCAAAAGAAGGATTAGATAATCGAATTTCTTCCTGCCCCGTTGCATCGACGGCAGCCCAGAGTAAAAGAGAAAATAAGCTCAGGAGGTATTTACCAGTATTCATATTTATCAAATTGATCATTCCTTAAACGAAAGAGTGGCCTAAAATCGTGTTAGATTTTGCTTGAACCCAGAATAAATTACGATAAAAATAAAAAAACAAAAAGGTTTAAGACTCCATTAACGAAATCTTAAACCCTTAATTATATGAATAGTTCGATCTAATCGACTAAAGGATGACTATTTAAAGGCATTCAACCCGGTCACATCCATCCCCGTTATCAGAAGGTGGATATCATGTGTACCTTCGTAAGTAAGTACTGTTTCCAGGTTCATCATATGGCGCATCACAGGATATTCATTAGTAATTCCCATTCCTCCGTGGATTTGTCGTGCTTCTCTTGCTATTTCAAGCGCCATGTTGACATTATTACGCTTAGCCATAGAAATCTGTGCTGGTGTCGCTGCTCCTTTGTTCGCTAAACTTCCTAAGCGCCAAGCTAATAATTGCGCTTTGGTAATCTCAGTGATCATTTCAGCCAACTTCTTTTGAGTTAACTGGAACTGCCCGATTGGCTTTCCAAATTGCTCTCGTTCCTTAGAATAGCGTAGCGCAGAATCGTAGCAATCCATTGCTGCTCCAATTGCACCCCATGCAATACCGTAACGTGCTTTTGACAAACAAGATAGCGGGCCCTTTAGTCCTGCTACATTAGGCAGAATATTTTCTTTTGGTACCCGAACGTCTTCAAAGACTAACTCTCCGGTAATCGATGCTCGTAAAGACCACTTACCATGAATCTCAGGTGCAGTGAATCCTTTCATGCCTTTCTCAACGATAACGCCCCGGATTTTTCCACTTTCGTCCTTTGCCCAAACGACCGCAACATCCGCAAGTGGTGAATTGGTAATCCACATTTTAGCACCATTTAGGATATATGAATCACCATCTTCTTTGATGTTGGTGATCATTCCGCCTGGATTCGAACCATGATCAGGTTCTGTCAAGCCAAAGCAGCCGATAAATTCTCCGCTTCCAAGTTTTGGTAAATATTTACGCTTTTGCGCTTCTGATCCAAATTTATAAATCGGATACATGACCAAAGAGCCCTGAACAGATGCCATGGAGCGAATCCCTGAATCTCCTCTTTCCAACTCCTGCATGATGATTCCATATGCAATCTCGTCCATTCCGCCGCCACCATATTCTTCTGGTAAGCTTGGCCCAAAAGCGCCAATCTCAGCTAAACCTTTAAAAAGATGGGTAGGACATTCCGCTCGATCAGCGTACTCTTCAATAATAGGGCTAACCTCCTGCTTGACCCATGTGCGTACCGCATCACGAGCAAGAAGATGGTCTTCACTTAGTAGTTCGTCAATGTTGTAATAATCATGTCCCTGAAAACGATCTTCCCGGGCTCTTTTTTCTATTACTCCATTAGATTTACCGTTATTCATCATAAGTTAAGTGGATTAAGCTATCCGATATGGATAGTACAATGGTATTAATTGGTTAAAAGTCTTTACAATATGCAGCGCAAAAGTACGTATTAATCGAGAATATTGCCATTCTAGCAAAACATTCAGACTATTTTTTTACATAAAAGAATCTACTAAAATGTGTACTTTTGGCAATTACCAAAGTTTCGCAGATGGGACAAATATCAATTGAAGGAATGAGATTTTATGCTTACCACGGCGTGTATGAGGAGGAGCAGATCATTGGCAACTACTATACGGTCGATGTGCATATCGACACTAACTTCAGTAAAGCAGCAGCATCTGATAATGTTGATAATACGATCAATTACGAAACAATCTTTCTGATTTGTCAGGCAGAGATGAAAAAGAAGACAAAACTCATCGAAACGCTTAGTGCCCGAATTATTAAAGCCTTACGCTTTCAATTCGCGACAATTCAGAAAGTTCGGATCAATATCAAGAAGGATCACCCTATTCCAGGCGCAGATATGAGTCATTCGGCAGTAAAAGTGGAGGAAAGCTATGTTTCGAAATGTCCTCGATGTGCAGCAAACTTTATCTGCTATAAAGACGAAACCTGCTGGTGTCAAAGCCTTAGACTACATCAAAAAACACGAGAATCTCTCAAGCAAGAGTACAAAGGTTGCCTCTGTAAAAACTGCTTATCCTTCTTTGCCGGAGTGCCTGTAGGAGAAGATGTTTAAGAATATTATAACAATGGTATAGATTTAGCCATGTTACATTCGGACGATTTTTGAGTCCAAAAACCAAACGTTCATTCATAAAATCTCAAAAAAATGATAAAAAGAATCGGTTTACTAGTAATCCTACTACAATTTATGTCTTGTGCAGAGTTAACTCAATTAGCCGGAACACTGGCAGAAGCTCCACTGACGCAAGAACAAATTGGTAACGGCCTTAAGCAAGCATTAGAAGTTGGTATCGGAAAAGGTGCAGAGCAACTTTCATTAACGGACGGCTACTTCAAGAGTGCTTATAAGATCCTTCTTCCACCGGAAGCTCAAAAGGTGACGGATAAACTAAAAATTATCCCTGGCTTTGACAAAGTAGAAGATATTATCCTCGAAAAAATCAACCGTGGCGCAGAAGATGCTGCTAAAAAAGCAAAGCCTATCTTCGTTAGTGCCATTAAGCAAATGACTTTCCAGGATGCTATGAATATCCTGATGGGGGATAAAAATGCGGCAACTAGTTACCTAAACAATGCTACGCACACTCAGCTATATAGTGAGTTTAGTCCGGTGATTAATAATTCGCTTGACAAGTTTGATGCGAATAAATACTGGTCTGATGTAGTGACGAAATATAACTCTTTGCCTTTTACTCAGAATGTTAACCCTGACTTGGGAGACTACGTTACGACTCAGGCATTAAACGGACTTTTCAGTATGGTAGAGAAAGAAGAGAAAAATATTCGTGCAAATGTTTCTGCGCGTACGACTGATCTGATGAAACGTGTATTTGCTAAGCAGGATAACTAGATATTTAAGCGCTTAGTTGATATAAGAAACCTCGTCCTGAGATTTATTCGGGACGAGGTTTTTTATTTTTTATT
>JAHDHW010000160.1 GCA_020631105.1 Saprospiraceae bacterium
TTTGTAAGTAACTTTACGCTAATATGGTTTTACGATTATTATTTCTCTTTTTCGCATTATTCACTTTTTACGCTGGCGCTTCACAAACGGAACCTACCTCCGTCAACCTGATTCCCAACCCCAGTTTTGAATATGCAAATACCTGTAATAAATATAAGGAACTATGTTGTCCTGAAGCCTGGAGATCTACTACGCTTAAGCTGTTCTATTACCTTAATGATATGAGGTCAAAAAACGAAACTAATCCTCCATTCGATGGACATCGAATGATCTCCATTTGTATTCATGATCGGCGTATCCCTAAAAACAGGACCTTTGTCCAGGTCCCTTTACTTTGTCCCTTAACTGCTGGGGTTGAATATCGACTTTCCTTTTATTATAAAGCTAAAGATCAACACGTGGGAGGATTTGGAGTTCGGTTTCAAGACAGATTGAAGATTAGCAGAAATAACGGAGACTTCCTGGGTTTGAAGCCGGACCTGGAAGTTAGTTTACCAGAGGATTTAAAAGAGATGGAATGGGTCAAAGTAGAGCAAACGTTCATTGCCGAAGGCGATGAAAAGGTTATGGTTCTGGGTAATTTCACCCCAGAGGACTCCTTAAAAGTCAGACCTTTTGTAATACCTAAGAAAAAGAAAAAAGGATATGATCCTCCGCAATCAAGAACGTATTACATGTTTGATCAATTTGCACTCTACCCTGTTGATGAGTCGATTACTTGTGATACTGCTGGTGTACGCCAATTAATTTTTGCTGATAATTCTCGTCATGCTTTAAGTGTAGACAATGATTATTATTTGAAAAAAGAGGTAAAAGTTATTCCGGAAGTTGCAGTGCCGGAAACAGAATCCGCAGCACCTCCAGAAGAGACAAACTATAAAATTGGTGGAGATACGCTAAAATTATCAGAGACCGTACAGTTAAATAACATATTATTCTCAAAAGGAAAAGCGGCTTTGTTACCGGTCGCCTATAAGACCTTAGGGAGTCTGGCAAAGATTATGCGCAAGGATACCGCATTGAAACTCATCATTACCGGTCACACTGATAATAAAGGAACAGAGGATTATAACGAAAGATTATCGCTGGAACGTGCAATGGCAGTCAAACTTTTCTTAGTCGATCAAGGGGTGGGATCGCCTCGTATTCAGACTATTGGAAAAGGTGAAAGTGCACCGATTGACAGCAATGAAACAACGGAAGGCAGAGCCAATAATCGTCGGGTTGAATTTGAATTAATCAAGGAATAAAAGCTTAGGATTACCCTTAGCCCATTTCGCTAACTTCCAACATTTTATCTTCCACTAAATGTACCAGTTCCATGTAGCGTGGATCGCGTTTGATCTCTCGACCGCGTTCTAAGGGAAGGTCAACTTTGATGTGCTCGACAAAGCGAGAAGGCGCTGATTTCAAGATATAAATATCATCGGCTAAGTAAACAGCTTCTGAAATATCGTGTGTGACAAAGACTACGGTTGGATGGTATTTATTCCAGATGTCCGTAAGGAGATCCTGCATTTGTAAACGGGTGCGAACGTCCAAGGCTCCAAATGGCTCATCCATCAATAATATCTCCGAGTTAGCCATCAGGCTTCGAGCTATTGCCACTCTTTGTAACTGCCCACCTGATAAGGTCGGATACTGTGCATACTTATGCTCATGTCCCGCAAGGCCCACCAATTCGATAATCTCTCTGGCTTTTTCGTCTCGTTCTTTCTTTGACATGCCTTTGAAACGAAGCGCTAGCCCAACATTATCCAGGACCGTCATCCAGGGTAAGGAACTATACTGCTGAAATACCATACTGACTCGATTGTCATCGCCTACCGGCTTATCATTGACCAATACCGTCCCCTCTGTTGGATCTTGCAAACCTGCAATGTAACGGAGTACGGTTGACTTACCACTTCCGGACATCCCCAGAATGACTACAAACTGACCTTGGGCTGGCTTGTCCTCAATCAAAAGATCAAGTCCATCGATAATCTTAGTTTTACCTCCGTCATAACTTTGAGTGATATTACGAAGTTCGATGATATTGCGTAGCTCGGTATCCTTAAAATCTGGCATACTTTCTTGGTTTAATTTCGTGGAGTGGCATTAAATATTTTGAACTCACCAAAAAGGATCAGGATGACACTTGCCACTACAATCATCATTACCAGTGTGGGTAAGAAAGAACTTGCTAAAGCTGGAATTAATGCAACGATAAACAAAAACAACATGGTAACACCTAATATTAAGTAGATTCCATATTGAGTTTCATTGATTCCCGGAGTTACGGTATTCCGATATTTAAAAGGAAAAACCCGCCGATCAATAAACTTAAAGATCAAATCCTGTAAGAACCCGATTATTATAATGACGATCAAAATAGCGAACAACTTTTCCGGTTCGCTTAATCGTTGTTTCTTCCAGATTAATGCACCTATCCCTCCTTTGCTGTTATTGATGTATTCAACGATGATAATATAAGTCCAGGAAATAGCAGTCAGAACCCGGATATCATCAATGAGCTTTGACATAACCGATGGGATGTAAACCGTTTTGATGGTATCCCAGCTATTTGCTCCAAGGGTAAAGACTGTCTTTAGATAAACATCATTGACTTCGTCAATTCTTTGGACCACCACAGGCAAGAGGTAAACAATAATACCAAAAGCTAAGAAGGCTACCTTCATACTATCATCAATCCCAAACCAGATGATGAATAAGCCCGTCAGGGCGGTTAATGGCAGGTACCTCAGCGCATTAACTTGTTTATTAAAGAGTCCTCTAAACAGTGGAACCAAACCAATAACAAAGCCAAAAACGATAGAGACAAATATTGCCCAGAAGTATCCTTTGATATTTAACCAGACGGATCGAAGCGTCTGACTAAAGAGTGAATCCTCTTTGATTAGTTCTGGATAAGACCCAATAGCCTGCATTGGAGTAGGAAGAATTGGATATACCTTTTCGAATTCCGTAGCATTTGCCATTGCAATGGAATCCGAACGTAATATTGAATCCAGGTTCACCTTAGCAGAATCGCCGTTCAAGGTACTTGGTAATTCAGTCGTGTATTCAATTCCAACAGGTCGCTTGATGGCGAGCATTTCGGCGAGCATCCACCAGAGTGCAATTAGAAGAACGAAGCCAATTATCCCAAGGATGAGACTTTGAGTTCTTGATAATTCACCTCGAAGGTTAAATAGGGACATATAGTAATTATGTGGTAAGGAAGAGAGCAATCAAAATTATACAAAAGAACAAGTTGCAATTCGATTCACAACTTGTTCTTCTGTTAATTGATCAAAAGTATTAGTTAGCTACGAGTTCGAAATCCGTACGACGGTTTTGAGCTCGGCCATCATCGGTACTATTCGTTGCTACCGGCTTATCAGGGCCATTACCGATAATGATAAATCGATTACGAGGCATATCGTGTGTACTTACTAAGTAGTCTGCTACAGATTGCGCACGTTTCTTAGAAAGAGCAACGTTCGTTGCTCGACTACCCGTATTATCGGTATTTCCTTCGATACGAATTCTTGCATTACCGAAGGCTTTAGCGATATCAACAAACTCCCGATCGATGATATACTTAGCATTTTCATCCAATTTGAATTCTCCGGTACGGAAACTAATACTTACTCTCTTAGTTGCAATTGCTTCCTTTTCTTCATCTGCTTTGGTTGCAGCTGTAAAGGTAGTTTTAGCTTCTGCATCATTACCAGCACCAGTAAGATTTGTACGTTGTACCATCGTGGGTACTGCAATACTTCTCCAAGCCGGAGCATCCTTAGCATAGCCAAGTGCTTTGTATTCGTTAGACATTCTAGCGTATAAGCTTTCTCCTGTAATTCCTTTGAAGGCAGTATTTAAGCCAAAGAAGTTTTGGTTATCTCCGTGAGTTGTTAAACGAACGTTATTGATGGAAGCAAGCGCATCTTCTTGAGGGATACCCTGTCCTTCCGAAAGAATCTTAGCAGCTTTAAGTTTGTTTGCATCAGAGCTATTGATCTCTGCAGCACCTTTCATCCAACCTTCGTATAATTTCTGAAGTTTGTCCCGGTTAGCATCAACAAATTCCTTCTTCGCAAAGAAAATATCTGCGATGATATTAGAAGCAGATTTAGTGCTTTCCAGTATTCTTGCGCCATTAATTGCTCTAACTGAAGCAACATCATCTGGACTCCATACTACCGCTGCATCTACGTTACCGCTTTTAAAAGCAGCAGCCGCATCAATCGCACTAGCTTGTGTGACGATCTCAATATCACTAGCCTTAAGTCCACCTGCATCTAGTAAGTATAATAAGAAAGAATGCGAAGGTGTCATTTCTGCTACCGCCACTTTTTTACCTTTCAGGTCAGCAACAGATCGAATCCCCGGGCGAACTACAATAGCATCACCACCACGTGACCAGTCTGCCTGCCATAATACTACAGGATTGAAATCACTTAGACCTTCAGCGATAGTCGGGAAAGCATCAATGGTATACCAGTGAAGATCAATGTCTCCTTTTTTCCAGGCGTTAAGCGAAGCGTCAACATCATCGTTGTTGACGAACTCTACTTTGATTCCGTATTCTTTGAAGAAACGAGAAAACTTGTTGTGTTGGAAACCTTCGTTGAAGTACTGACCACCAGCGTATCCACCCCAGGTTACTGTTCCGATGCGAATTACATCATCGTCACCATCTCTAGAACTGCTTGTCGTACTTCCAGAAGAGGAGGAAGAACCGGAGTCTCCGGTTTCAATATTTGCTTGTTCTGTTAATTCTTTTCCTACTTCCGTATTCTGTAAAAAGTAACGTCCTGCAAAAAATACTGCAGCTACAATTAACAAGGTAATGAGGAATTTAGAAAAAGTCGTTAGTCGTTTAGCCATGTTATTATTTTGGATTAATGATTGCGAATTTTATTCAAAAAAATTGTCATACTGATTTGAATGTCCTGCTTCCCGGACTGGTTTTTTGACCGGTTGATTTAGATCAAGGACATCATCACTGTTTCCTTTGAGGATAAGGGTTTCTTTTTCTTCTCCAAGTAATAAGGAGACCCCTTCTTTCTCCCATTTCTCCAGCATCTTCATTCCTTCCTCTTCGAACACTCCATTTTGAAGATCAACAGATTCCATAAAGCTAGAAGAAACATCCATAAAGCGCTCCATCTCTCCCACTTTCTGACTTACATCATCAGCGATGGCTTCAAGTGCCATATCAAACATCATCTTCTTATCTTTATTTCCAGAGATAATGTTCATCGCGGATTTCATAGCAGAGTGGCTCGCAAGGATTGCTTTTCGCTCCTGCTCTTTGACATCTACCTGATCCTTCACATCTTCCATCAGTATTTCTGAATTCTCATACATTTTGGTGAGTACTCGATAAAGCACTTCCATCTTTTTGTACAAGTCTTCCAGACGTACATTAGATTCTCTTAGTCGACCTGCTTTACGGGTCTTCAGGATGACCTGTGCTTTTTTGTCCTTAGCTTTTGCTTTGCTGGCGAGGTTAAGATTATCCTCAATAGATTTTTTATTATTGTGAATGATCTCGCGCATTTTATGCATTTGGCCGCGAAGTTGGCTAATCTGGCGATTCATTTTTCGGAGGTTCCCTTTGAGGTCCTCAACATAAGACTTAAGAATCCCAATCGGATCAATCTGAACGAATAATCCAGTCATCCATCGCATGACAGACTTATACATGTACCAAACCAGGTTCCGCATTTTAGGGTCAAGAACCATATAGATAATTGCGCCCAGTACCAATAGCATCCCGGTGAGTGCAAGCACGTTGCTTGTCAGGGCAACCAAGAACGGTAAACCAACGTAAAGTAGGTAACCAATTCCGATTACTGCACCAGCTGCGAATATACCACCAGTAACCCCTTCAGGTCTTTGCCAAAATGATTTCGGTTTAAAATCTTGCTCCATAATTCTTCTTTTCTCTATTCTTTACTTTAGATCAATAAATTAGTCTATAGTCACTAAAATGAACTTACTATTATTTTAGATGGCTTTGCATGCTGGTAATGTCCTTTTTAATTTGGGCCACCAAATGGTTAAAGGAAGCATGAAAATCATTTTTAGTAGACTCTACTTTTATAGTTGCATTGTGAATTTCGTTTTTCATACCAGACATTGATTTGGTATGCTGTTCGATCTCCACTTTCATTTTCTCAATTTGCTGAGTTTTCTCTTTGATGAGGTTTTCGAGTTGCTTGATCTGCTTTTCTTTATCTCCGATCTGTCGGGTGCGTTGATTCACCAGAGCCTGACCAAACTTATCCTCTTCTTTAAGCAAAACATCGATATAATGATTTGCCGTTTTTACCAGATGATCTGGTGTTGCGCCCATCGTTTGAGCCATCGCGAAGGCAGATTTAAACCTGGTGGCTTCATCCATCGGCATTTTTTCGAGTGATTTCAACGATTGCTTATACTCGAGATAATCAAAACCATCAAGGTTATTCGCCTCCATCGCCCGTAATAAAACTTCCATAAATTTAGGGCTGACCTTACCTGGTGAAGCCTTGGCCGGAGCAACATATTCCTCTTCCTGCTCAACAGGAGCATTTACCTTCTTTGCTGGGTTTGCTTTTGCTTTTGGCGCCGGTTTCTTTGCGGACTCGTCTTCGACTATGAATATGGACTTGAGTTTATCGAACATTTAGTGTTGATTATTAAGGATTTACACGCTATCTACCTGATAAATAATTTCGTTTTCGAACTCCTTTATAATGATTGTATATAGCATTTGGTTTACGACCATACTAATGCCTTCGACTAACCATTACAGAATATCTACAAAGTAAGAAAAAAAGGATTAATTCACCAAAATTGGGCCATCAGCAATCTCTATTAAATGAAATTGAATAAATCACTAACTAAGCCCTTCAGACAGTGAGATCAGACGTAAAATTTCATCTAAAGTGGCTGTAATTTTGAAAGTAGCTTTCTAAATCAAGTTAACTTTCTTAGGTTTGCAGCCGTATAAATTCCAAAGTTATTGCCTTAATCTTTTTGAATTGTTAACCAGGGTAATTCAGCGTTTACCGATTTGGATCGGTATCAGCGAATAATAAAATCAAATTGCATGAAAGAATCCAAAGTGAATGTTTCCTCAGAAATTGATCCACTTCGCAAAGTAATCATTCATCGTCCGGATACCGGAATCTCACGAATCTCCCCCAAAAAAGCGGAGGAGTTACTTTTTGATGATATTGTATACCTGCCCAAGATGCAGGAAGAACATGATATTTTTCGTCAGGTATTAGAAGCCTTCCTCGGAAAGAATAATGTTTTAGAAATCAGAGATCTGTTGCTTGAAGCACTCAATTCGAGTAATTATGAAAAGAAGGAATTGGTAGAAATGATTGTCGATTATGAGGAGCTTCCAAAAGTGATGGAAAAGATGTTAATGGATCTCCCTAATGAGGAGTTAACAGAAATTTTGATCTCCGGATATTACGAAAAAGAAGATTATATACTTTTTGATCCGATCCCCAATTTCATCTTTACAAGAGATATTGCCGTCACGATCAATAAACATGTCTTATTGACCAAGGCATCCAAAATGGCTCGTTTCCGAGAGAATTTCCTGACCCGGTTTATCTTTTGGGCCCATCCTATCTTTGCCGACCTTAAGCTTGATGATCGTATTATCAATCTAAATAAAGTGGATTTGTTTCCTCCATCTCGAAAAGGAGAAAGCATCTCGATGGAAGGAGGTGATGTCATGATCATCAATGAGGATTATTTATTGATCGGACGCAGTGAGCGAACAACGAATCATGCCATTCAATCACTAAAAAAGGTACTATTCGAAAAAGGTGTAGTAAAGAATGTAGTGCAAATCAACATCCCGGCGGATCGATCCTACATGCATATCGACACAATTTTCACTCAAATCAGTAAAAAGCATGTTGTTGCCTTCAAACCCATTATCCTGGATGGTCTGGGAAGTAATGTAGAAGTACACCGACAGGATGGAACTACTGCGACATACGGATCAGTCAAAGATTTCTTCCTCAATGAGATCAACCCGGATATGGAGTTTATCCTAAGTGGTAATGGAGAATCCCCTTACCAGGAAAGAGAGCAATGGACAGATGGTTGTAATTTGGTGGCGATCCGCTCTGGTGTGGGCTTGACTTACGACCGTAACCCAAGAACTGAAATTGCTTTTAAAGAAGCCGGATACCGCGTAATTCATGCCACAGAGCTCCTCAAAAGGTTTGCAGAGGGTAAAGAAAAACCGGAAAAAGTAAAGAATACAATCATCACACTTCCTTCTAATGAACTTTCGAGGGCGCGAGGTGGGAGTCATTGTATGACTTGTCCGATACTTAGGGGGTAAAAGGTTAAGAAGTTAAGGGTTAAGGGGTTAAGAAGGCTTTCAATGATTAATTATTGAAAGCCTTCTTAAGTATAGAAAATAAAGACTTTAATTAGTAAGCTTAAAAAGCATTGATAATTGCCGTAAACCCCTCTGCATTAAGAGATGCTCCTCCGACAAGACCTCCGTCTACATCAGGATTTGCGAAGAGTTCTTCTGCGTTAGCAGGTTTTACGCTACCACCGTATAGGATGGTTGTTGCGTCAGCAACTTCAGCGCCGTATTGATCAGCGAATAATCCTCTAATAGCCGCTTGCATTTCCTGAGCCTGTTGTGGAGAGGCTGTTACACCTGTACCGATTGCCCAGATTGGTTCGTAAGCGATGACAATCTTACCAAACGCTTCTGCATCAAGGTGAAAGAGGCTTTCTTTCAATTGATTCGCTACAAAGTCGATATGATTTCCTGCATTTCGAATGTCTAATGATTCTCCGCAGCAAAAGATCGGCGTCAATCCTTTGGACAGGACGAGATCCGTTTTGGTCGCCAGTAAAGCATTGGACTCTTTATTATATTCTCGTCGTTCTGAGTGACCAAGTATTACATATTCTACTCCTAGAGGAATCAGCATATCAATGCTAATCTCTCCCGTATACGCTCCTTTTTCTTTCTCGTGGCAATTTTGGGCCGCTAATTTGACATTCGGATTGCCTTTAATCGCTTGTGATACGCCTGCAAGGCTTGTAAAAGGTGGTGCAAGTACGACTAAACATTTAGGGTCCTTTGCATTTTCTGCGATAGCCGAAGCAAGTGCAATACCTTCTTCGTAATTCGTATTCATTTTCCAGTTGCCTGCGGCGATTAATTGTCTTGACATTTCTAATGTTTTTAGATGTTCTGTACGAAAGAATAATTTGGCTGGGCGAATCGGCGACAAATATAAAACTATCTGGCTAATGCCGACCGCAGGAGGACATTTTTTTACAAAGTTCTGTTGAAGGTTTCTAGAACATTTAATTAGTTTTGCGGCTTGAAAAAAGAAATTTATACCTGCCAAAGCCAATTAAAATCAAACCAGTTTTCATTTAACCATCATTACATGAGAAAAATACTCTTATTATTATTTTTATTCGCAAGTCAGATTAGCGCTGATCTTGCTGCGCAAGTGGACAGCACTTATCAAATTGAAGCAATCGTCGTAAAGGATAATCGTATTCAGATTCCATTTTCGGAGCATTCTCGAACGCTTCATGTGATTACGCGATCGCAAATTGAATTATTACCCGCACAAAGTATTCCTGAACTACTGCAATATGTCGCTGGTATTGATATCCGCCAGAGAGGAGTACATGGTGTCCAAGCTGATGTGAGTATCCGTGGAGGTACCTTCGATCAAACACTTATTCTAATCAATGGAGTAAAAATGAGCGATCCGCAAACCGGTCACCATGCCTTAAACATTCCTGTTGATCTGGAAAGTATCGAAAGAATTGAAATCCTTAAAGGGCCAGCTGCGAGAATCTACGGTCAAAATGCATTTGCCGGAGCGATCAATATTGTTACCCGTGTTCCGGAAGAGCGATATGCAAAGGTTGGTGGTACCATCGGGCAGAATGATCTTTACGGGATCAATGCCTCTTTATCTTTACCTAAAAGCAACTTTAAGCAATACGCTTCCTTCAACAAACAGCTTTCTGATGGCTATCGTTATAATACGGATTATGATATTACCAACCTGTTTTATCAATCCAGTTTTAAATACCTGAATCAGGAACTGGACGTGATGGCATCTTTGGCTGATCGTAAATTTGGCGCGAATCGTTTTTATGGAAACGATGCCGATTTCTTTGCTGATCAATATGAGGAAGTGCAAACTAGTTTGGTCAGTCTGGGCTATAAAAACATCATCGGCGACTTCTCTTTTCGCCCGCGAATTAGCTGGCGTCGAAATGTAGACGAGTACTTACTCATTCGGGAAGACCCTGCTTTTTATAGAAACAAGCATACGAGCAATGTTCTTACGTTCGAAGTCAACAGTGATTATTATTCAGATCTAGGAATTACCGGGATCGGGATTGAATTAAGTACACTCAATCTGGAAAGTAATAACCTCGGAGAAAGAGATCGACAAGTAGGAACTTTTTACTTAGAGCACCGATTCGAGCTATTGGAAGATAAGCTGGACATTACCCCTGGGCTTTCTGCGAGTTATTACTCTGACTTTGGTGGTCGATTATTTCCAGGATTAGACGTGGGATATAAGTTCAATGATAAACTTAAGGCTTACGCCAATACGGGATATACCTGGCGAATTCCAACCTATACTGACTTATATTATGAGGATTCAGCAAATCTCGGGAACGAAGACCTGGAGCCGGAGTCTGCTATTTCTTATGAAGCAGGATTGAAATATTTACACCAGGGAGTTGAATTACAAGCGAGCTACTTTGTACGAGATGGACAAGAGCTGATTGACTGGGCCAAAGCTACGCCGGAAGATCGCTGGCAACCACAAAACATTTCAGATGTAATGATGAATGGTTTTGATCTTTCTCTAAACCTTCGATTAGGTCAAATTACGGGTCAGCCATTGGTACAAAATCTTCGTCTGGCCTATACTTTCATTGATGCGGACGAGCCTCAGAATGATGCTGCCATTTCTCGTTATGTATTGGAGAACTTAAAACATCAATTGGTTGGAGGATTGGATTTACGCTTTACACAAAACGTTTATCTCAGTGCGAACTACCGTTATTTAGACAGAGTAAGTCTGGAGGATTACCATTTGTTAGATGCGCGCCTGAGTTTTAGAAGTAAACAATGGAACGTATTCTTACAAGCGGACAACTTACTAGATACGGAGTATCGTGAAAGCAATCTGGTAGATATGCCAGGACGATGGATTACCACTGGACTAAGTTATCGCTTCGGATTATAACATTAACTTAGATCCATGAAGTTTGGAAAACTACCCGATATCTCCAATGTTGATTTTAGCCTAAAAAACGATCCGGCAGGGACGACTAATTTGTTAGCGTCGCTGCCGGATTCAGCGGCGAAGCCCTTGATGTTTGTAGGTTGTACTGGCTGGTCAATGAAGGAGTGGAACGGAAAAGTTTATCCAGAAAAAACAAAAGCAAAGGATTACCTACAATTCTATGCTCAGCAGTTTAATACGATAGAGCTCAATACCACACATTACCGCATTCCAAATCTCAGCACGATTGAGAAATGGTATAATGAATCAACGGAAGACTTTCGATTCTGTCCGAAAGTTCCTCAAGTCATTAGTCATAGTAAAGACCTGGGATATGGCAGTGGGCGAATACTTGAGTTCTGTGAAGCCATTCAAGGCTTAAAAGAAAAGCTTGGGCATTGTTTTATACAACTTCCACCCTATTTTGGCATTGATCGATTAGCCTTATTACAAAACTTTGTGGAGCGTTGGCCCAATCATATTCCTTTATCTGTTGAGTTTCGACACGAAAGCTGGTTTCAGGATACGGAGCAATGGAGATCAGCGATGCAACTCCTAGAACAAAGAAAAATCGCTACAGTAATCACCGACGTAGCTGGCAGACGAGATGTCCTGCATATGAGATTGACCTCTGAAACAGCAGTGGTTCGATTCGTTGGCAATGGCTTGGTGCCAAGTGATTATACGCGCATTGATACATGGATTGAACGCTTGGGTAGCTGGTTTGAAAAGGGTTTGCGGCAAGTTTACTTTTTTCCGCACGAACCGGA
>JAHDHW010000161.1 GCA_020631105.1 Saprospiraceae bacterium
TTAAGGCTTATAAAAGCTGGACAAATTGGTCATAGTATGCCTATACCTTTTGTAAGCATAGAAATGGGAGTAAATTTCTTTTTCAACTTTGTGACTTCATTATATACATCGCTGTCTTAATGTTACGGCACAACTTAGAAAATCATGAAATTCTAACCATTAGCGCATCAAAAAACCACGATCAACATTAACTTTGCAGACAAAAATGCCCGTAGCATCTAATTTACTGTCTGAGACTCAATACTTTCCTCCAATTGCATTTTATGCAAAAGCCAGGCATTTTGACCAAATCACGATAGAAGCAGAGGAAAATTTTCAAAAAGGTGGGTACCGAAACCGATGCCTGATCGCTGGCGCCAATGGAGTACAAATGCTTTCCATCCCTTTGGTACAGGGTAAACATCAACAAGCGAATATCAAAGAGGTCCGCATATCTTATACAGAAAACTGGCAATCCAATCATTGGCGAAGTATTCAATCTGCCTATGGCAAATCTCCATTCTTTGAATATTATGAGTTAGACTTAGAAAAGTTTTACACTAAGGAGTATCTCTATTTATTCGAATGGAACATGGACTTATTAAAGACCATTCGGGACTTAATGCAATTTGAATTTGAAATTGAGCGCTCAACGGCATACCACCCTACTCCAACAAATGACACCTATGACTTCCGAAATAAATTAAGCCCCAAAACCCATAAAGAAAATGGCCAAGCTTTGATGAGGTATCCTCAGGTTTTTGAGGCAAAGAATGGTTTTATACCTAATTTGAGTATCTTAGATTTGTTATTTTGTGCTGGTCCGGAAGCGACCAAGTACTTAGAGACTAAACCAAATAAATGAAGAGCATACTAAACGAAGACCTTCAGACCTACCGAACGCAGATCGAACAGATTGTCAAGGAGTTACATGATTTAACCATGGAGATTGGCCATGATAATTTATCCGCAACAGTTAGCGATCTCCGCAACCGAATCAACGAGCCTTTCATGTTTGTGATCGTCGGTGAAGTAAAAGCTGGTAAGAGTAGCTTTATCAATGCCTTACTAGATACCGGAAAAGATATTTGTAAAGTAGCGCCTTCTCCGATGACAGATGTTATTCAACAGATCGTTTATGGGGAGACGGAGTCAGAAGTCATCATCAATCCCTATTTAAAACGTATTCATCAACCCGTAGAAATCCTCAAGGAAATTGCAATTGTAGATACTCCGGGTACTAATACGATCATTGAGCATCATCAGGAAATCACCGAACGATTTGTGCCTGCATCCGATCTTATTGTTTTCGTTTTTGAAGCAAAAAATCCATACCGGCAATCTGCCTGGGATTTCTTCAAATACATCAAAGAGGATTGGCGCAAAAAGATCGTCTTCGTGCTCCAGCAAAAGGATTTGATGACACCTGATGATTTACAGCATAATATAGAAGGGGTCGAAAAATATGCGGTACAAAATGGTATTAATGATCCAAAGATATTTGCGGTGTCTGCTAAACAAGAACAAGATGGTCAAAAGGCAGAAAGTGGTTTTTTGAATATTCGCGATTATATCCAGGAAAACATCACCGGAGGTAAAGCTCCCGTTTTAAAGCTGCAGAATAATGTAGAAACCTCCAAAAACATTAATGAGCGGATCGATAAAGGATTAAAAGATCGTAGTGCCCAATATGATGCGGATATCCTTTTTAGAGATGATATCAGACAAACACTGGATCAGCAGGAAAAGAAATCTCAAAAACAGGTGGATGTCCTGATAGAAAATCTACTAGCTGCTTATGATAATACCACTAGAAAATATACACAGGAATTAAACGATGGATTAGGTTTTTTCTCGCTGGTCAAGCGATCGATTGCATCGATCTTCTCTAAAAACGCCTCTGCTAAAGAATGGCTGGAAGGGCTTGCCGGGAATCTTGAAAAAGACCTTAATCTTGAACTAAAAAGCAGATTAAACGAAGGAGTCGTTGATATTGCCGAATCCATTCAGCAAATGGCCAAAATGATCGACCTAAAGATCAAAAGCAGTACAACCATCCTTAAAAACGACCACGAAATCTTTAGTGACATCGCCGAAAGACGGGCAAATGTACTTAAAGAGCTTCAAGAGACCTTTTCGACTTTTATGCGTAAATCAGACAGTTTTGCGGATGAAAGCATACTCGGCGACAAAGGTAGTATTGCACCAAATCTTGCCACGGGCAGCGGTATGGCTGCAATTGGAGTTATAATAATGGCTTTGACTAATGGTGCAGTGTTCGATATAACGGGCGGTATTCTTACTACCATCGGTGTATTATTCGCCGGAGTATCAGTTGGAATCAAAAGAAGAAAGGTATTACAAGGCTTCGAATCTGAGATTGCTCGTGGTCGTTTGCAAATGGAGGATGAAGTTGGAAACAAGCTAAATAGCTACATCGAACATATTAAAACTAAAATTGATAGCAACTTTAGTTCATTTGATGAGATGTTGGCAAAGGAGAAGATTCAAATTCAACATTTAAACAATCAGCACCTGTCAATTCACGAAAGGTTAGCAACGCTCGAAAGCGCATTGTCAACGAGTTAGTTATCAGCGAACGATTAGCGCTGAAAGCGCTAAAAGCATCAGAGAATAATTAAAAACATATCCCAGTTTAATAAATTCATTGGATTACCCCGATTTCAACCAAAGAAAACAATAAAAACAGCCAGAATTTATTATTTTGCTCGAACTTTCAGGGGATTCTTTGCTAAGAGGCACTTCGAAAAAAATAAGATTATACTGCGGTATTTTTTAACAAAATAATATTCCTATTCTAAATTATTGAATTGTGGAAGGTGAATACAGTTGAATTTTGGGGTTTTTGATATATTTGCTGTCAGAGAGAGAGGATAAACCCCATCCTAAATATTTACTTCCCTACTTTAGAACATCTGTAAGTATGAAACAAAATTACTTTTATACATTTCTAATGGCCATGCTTTGCCTTGGTTTTACCTTTAATATTAATGCCCAGACGACGATCAAGGGGATCGTTATGGACGCCTCGATCAATGATCCGATTATTGGTGCAACACTCATTATCAAAGGGACCACCTCGGGGACTGCAACCGATTGGGATGGTACTTTCGAACTGGTCACTACCGAATCTTTACCCTTTACATTAGAGGTTGCGTATTTAGGTTATGTTACAAAGGAAGTCGAGGTGACTAATAACAGCCGCCTGACTATTAATCTTGAAGAAGATGCGGTAACCATTGATGCGGTTGAGGTAAAAGCCAGTCGAATTTCGGACAAACAAAAAGAAAGTCCGCTTACTATCGAAGCACTTGACAATATTGCAATCAAAGAAACGCCGGCTGCTGACTTTTATGATGGTCTCGGTGCTTTGAAAGGTGTTGACTTAACTGCAGCAAGTCTTGGATTTAAAGTTGTGAATACCCGCGGCTTTAATAGTACAAGTCCTGTACGGTCGCTTCAGATTATTGATGGGGTTGACAACCAGGCTCCTGGGCTAAACTTCTCCTTAGGTAACTTTTTAGGATCTTCTGAGCTGGATATCAATAAGGTTGAGTTGATTGTTGGAGCGAGTTCCGCATTTTACGGGCCAAACGCATTTAATGGTGTGATTAGCATGGAAACGAAAGACCCCTTCTTTCACGACGGGCTTTCTGCTATGGTTAAGGTTGGAGAAAGAAATATGCTAAAAGGAGCGATTCGCTGGGCAGATGCTTTTAAAGACAAAGATGAAAATGAGTTTATTGCCTACAAATTAAACTTCGAATACCTACAGGCAGATGATTGGGTAGCAGACAATTATGATCCAGTGGATGATAGTGATGTACCGGCCTCCAATCCGGGGAGAGTGGATGCGGTAAATATTTATGGCGATGAATATCAGCGAGGTAATGACTTCTCTGATCTTCCATTAAGTGATCCAACAGGGCTTTTAGGTCAGTGGCACCGTACCGGATATCAGGAAATAGACCTTGTTGATTATGACACTCGTAATTATAAAGCTAATGCTGCAGTACATTTCAGAATTAACCCTGCTAAAAAAGAGCAATCTCCGGAAATAATCCTTGGCTCTAGCTTTGGTTCTGGTACAACGGTTTATCAGGGGGATAACCGTTTTAGTTTAAGAGGCATTACATTCTTACAAAACAAGATAGAATTCCGTAAGAAAAACAAATTCTTCTTACGAGCTTATACTACACGCACCGGAGCTGGTGAATCTTATGATCCATACTTCACAGCGCTACAACTACAAGAGAATGCAAAAGAAAACCGGGAATGGTCCATTGATTATGCAGATTACTGGCAAAGTGAGATCGTACCCCTAATTCTCGAAAGTGACTATCCTAAACTAGATGTCTCCATTGATCCTGAAACTGGTCAGGTTATCACTTCATTTGATGCAGCAGCAGCTAATCAATGGCAGATTGATAATAATGCCTTACTTACACAGTGGCATTCACAAGCTGCAAACTTTGCAGACGGAGGACCACAAGCATCTGGATCGGTTGCATTACCATTTTACCAACCTGGTACTGCGGCATTTGATCAAGAATTTGGTCGGATTACCTCTACCCTTCGAAGTGAAGGAGGGACTCGATTCTTTGACAACTCTGCCCTTTATCATGCACATGGCGAATATGTCTTTACGCCTCTGTGGATCGATAAAATTACCATTGGTTCTAATGCTCGTCTTTATACTCCGGAATCGAAGGGAACGGTATTCGCTGATACTGCCGGGATCGAAATCACAAACTTTGAGTTTGGTATGTATGGTGGATTTGAGAAGAGTTTCTTTGATAATAGAATGAAACTACAGGGAGCAATTCGGGCAGATAAAAATGAAAATTTCGATTGGCTAATCTCGCCAGCAGCTTCGATAGTTTATACGCCATCTGCTAATAATTTCTTCCGTGCTTCTTTTAGCTCTGCAATTCGTAACCCTACCCTTTCTGATCAGTACCTATCATTAGATGTAGGTCGGGCGATCCTTGCCGGAAACTTAACGGGAGTAGAAAACTTAGTTACTGTAGAATCCCTGGGTGATTTCTTTGCAACCCAGATGCCAAGCGAATTAGACTCTTTCAACATTTCGCCTGTTAAACCTGAAGAAGTAAAGACATTTGAACTTGGATTTAGAACTACTTTATTCCAAAAACTCTATGTGGATGCTGGATATTACTATAGCATCTATGATAACTTCTTAGGTTTCCAGATTGGTGTGGACCTAGAATATGATAACTCTGCTGGTCCAATTACCGTACAACGGCTACAAGCATTCCGTTATGCAGCAAACTCTGTTAATCAGGTAACTACTCAAGGGTTTTCTATTGGTTTGAATTATTACCTGGGTACGAATTATAGCCTCTCTGGAAATTATTCCTGGAACAAGCTAAACAAAAACTTCCCGGATGATCCGATTATTCCTGCGTTTAACACCCCAGAACATAAATTCAACATCGGCTTCGGTGGGCGTAACCTGAATGTAGCAGGAGGAAAGAAAAACTTTGGCTTTAATATCAATTACAAGTGGATCGAAGGATTTTTATTTGAAGGATCACCTCAGTTTACAGGATTTATTCCATCGTATGACATGCTAGATGCACAGGTAAATTATAAGATTGCAAAGTTGGACACTACTATAAAAATTGGAGCATCAAACGTTTTAGATAAGCAACGTTTCCAAACTTACGGTGGTCCACGAATCGGAAGACTGGCTTACATTAGCCTGACTTATGAGCCCAAATAGATAACAGGTGTCATAGCGTACGCCTAAACATAACAATCAATACATTTTTAAAAACTAAATTCTGATTATGAAAAAAATCACTACGCATTTAATTTTTCTTTTTTGTCTACTTTCTGTAGTGCAAGTTTTTGCTCAGGACAGATATGTTGATGAAATTTTTACTGACGTATCCGTAACAACGGACGTAACTTATGGAGTAAATGCTACAGTCCTTTTAGTGCCTATTGTTGGTGAAGCTGTACCACAAGCACTTCAGATGGACGTTTATGAGCCTGTAGGTGATACAGAAACTAGCCGCCCTCTAGTATTAGTTTTTCACACTGGTAACTTCCTACCTCCTGTGACTAATGCTCAGATCGCTGGTACAAAAGCTGATTCTTCAGCAGTTGAAATCTGTAAACAATTAGCTCGACGAGGATTCGTTGCAGCTTCTGTTGATTATCGATTGGGCTGGAATCCTCTTGCAGAAACTCAACCAGAGCGTGCTCTTGGTTTGATCCAGGCTGCTTACCGTGGTCTTCAAGATGGTCGTACTGCAATCCGTTACTTTAGAAAATCAGTGGCTGAAGACGGTAACCCATATGGCATTGATGATACTAAAATCACTGCATGGGGTAATGGTACTGGTGGATACCTTGTACTAGGTCTTGCTGGATTATCATTCTATAATGAGATTCCTCTTGCATCAAATCCTGCTGGTAAATTCTTATTAGATGTTAATATGGATGGTACTCCTGAGACTCCAATGGTTGTTGAAGCTTACCACGGAGATATCGAAGGTAAAGTATTGACCGTGACACCTGACGGAGCATTTGGTCTTCCTGCTGGCGACACTACTAACTACCCTAATCACGTAGATTATTCTAGTGATTTCAATTTAACGGTAAATGTTGGTGGAGCATTAGGTGATATTTCCTGGTTAGATGATCAGACTGTTCCAATTATTGCTGTGCAGTCAATCGATGATCAATTTGCACCTTATGATGATGCGATTTTGATCGTACCTACTACTGGTGATCCTATCGTACAGGTACAAGGTCTTCAATCTATTGGTGCTGCACAAGAAGCATCTGGAATTAATCAGCCATGGAAAGACTTCGGTTTTGATGATGCAGTTACTATGGAAGCTCAGGCAAATGCAGCTACTGCTGGACACCCTTATTATGAAGGTTGTTATTCATGGAAAAGCCCGAACAACTCTAACAATATCGATGAAGGTGTTGTAATTAACTGGTGGGATCCAGACGCAGCAACTCCGGCTACCAGCCCATGTATGGGATTAGCATGGAACCAATGTCCACACCCAACTGACCCTTCTGGTATGACTAGCTTCCACGCTAGTGGTCTTTTGCTTAATGAAGGAATGTCTGCTGAAAAAGCACGTGGTAATATTGCAAAAATCATGGATTATGTTATCCCTCGTGCATGTATCACTTTGGATATCGAATGTAATGGTGTAACGAATACCAATGAAGTACTTCTTGACGCTCGTCGTGTTGAATTAATGCCTAATCCTACCTTAGGAAGCATCAATATCAGCACTTCAAACAGCGATCAAATCGAGCATGTTGAAGTATATAGCATCGAAGGAAAGTTAATCTCTGTTGATAAAGCAATTAATTTAGCACAGCATAACCTTAACTTATATGGCCAGGCTCCTGGTATCTATGTAGTTAAAGTATACTTAGCTGATGGTGTTGTAGCTAAAAAAGTAATGTTGAAATAAGAAATACTGTTTTCAAACATTATAGTTTAAATGCTCTTCGAACTGGTTTCGGAGAGCATTTATTCTTTTAGTTTAGCAACTAATGCATCGTTATTTTGTTACTTTTCAAAATCATGTTGTATGCGTAATGTGCCTAACGAATCAGAACCGTCCTTTGCATTCCACCCCTATAATATTCTGATGATCTTATCCATCGGAAGCCTGTCGATCCTCTTTCTGGCGCTGACTGTTTCTTTTACTTATTCTAGGGTTCAAAACGGCGCTGACATGCCCGCTATCAACCTTCCTCCGATCTTTCTGGTCAACACACTGATCTTACTGGGAAGT
Source organism: Saprospiraceae bacterium (assembly GCA_020631105.1). Taxonomy (GTDB): domain Bacteria; phylum Bacteroidota; class Bacteroidia; order Chitinophagales; family Saprospiraceae; genus JAHDHW01. The sequence goes on from JAHDHW010000161.1 coordinate 7,800, forward strand.
AGTGCGACGATGTGGTGGGCCAAACAATGCTATCTAAAGGATGACACTAAGAATTATCAGAATGCACTAATGTATACTATTGTGTTAAGTGTATTTTTTCTGATTATGCAATACTTCGGATGGCGTGCACTCTTTGCAAAAAACATATTTATAGATTCTGATATCTCTGCCTCTTATCTATATCTAATCTCTATCCTTCACTTCGTCCATGTCATCGCTGGACTCCCCTTCTTGATTCTATTCCTCAGAGCTGCGAAACGCAGAATGAAGGAGCCTGTTTCAGTCCTCGTTTATTTCTCAGATCCCGAAAAACGGCTTAAACTTAGGTTGCTTACTTTATACTGGCATTTCCTGGACGCACTTTGGATTTATCTGGTTCTATTCTTCCTAATCAATAGCTTTATCTAAAATTGACGCCTGAAGTATTTAAGATTGTAAAATTTTCCAAGCAATTCTACCCTACTTACAAAAGCTGGTTTGAATACCCGTCAATAGCAAAAACACTTGGACATATTGATGAGGAATGGTTAAACTTCATTCTAAAAGATAAGAATGGAACCGAGTTAGCATTAATAAATACATCCGGCCAATTGCTTGGTGTTATTGGTTTGGTATTTCCCACAGCGCAGCATAATTACTATGTAATAACAAACCTTGCGGTTAGCCCAAAGCTGCAAAACCAAGGAATCGGAACCACAATCTTAAACCTGCTTAATACAAAATACCGCTGCTCTGATCAGCAATACTGGTTAACCTTTATTGCTATTGATAATAAACCTGCACAGGCTTTTTTCGCAAAGAATGGTTGGATTAGTATGGGGCAGGAAGGAGAGTTATTACGGTATCAGCAAATAAAACCAATTTAGACTGCATAATTTCAGGTCTCTTCAGCCTTTACAAGCCTATTAGTATTTCGTAATTTGCACATTTATTGCAGGTATAATTACATCCTTAGGGATACCCAATGCATAAAGCTATATAAAACTAAGCTATTTGGCCATTGGCCACTAGCCATTGATTCACCAAAGTTTATTACTACCATTAATTCTTCGTTATGAAATCTATATTAATCTTCTTCAGTCTTTACTGGAGCATCTCGGTTATTGCTCAGGATTACAAAATTAATTGGGGAAAAATCACTCAGCAAGAGGTCGATTTAAAGCAAGTAGAATACGATTCTAGTGCAAGTGCTGTTGTCCTCAGTGAATATGGTAGCGTAAGTGCTAAAATCGGTGATGGAGTGACCCTTAATCGATACACAAGAATAAAAATTTTAAATGAAGCTGGTAAAGACTATGCAGACATTCAAATCCCTTACTTCCATTACGAAAACAAGGAATGGATCACTGATTTGAAAGCCCAAATCATCAATGTAGTGGATGGAAAGCCAGTCATTGATGTATTAGATAAAAAAGATTTCTTTCGGGTCAAGATCGACGACAAACGATCTGAACTTCGATTTACCTTTCCCAAAGTAGCGGTGGGTTCGATTATTGAATTTCGTTATACCCGGGAGTCAAAAAGCTATTTTACGCTGGAATCCTGGGAGTTTCAAAACGAAATTCCAACCTTACATTCTTACTTCAAAGCTTTAATAGGCCCTAATTTGGTATATAGCATTATGTATCAGGGACCACGCTTAATAAATCAGTACGGCACTAAGTCTACCAACATCTGGGAATTAGAAAACTTGCCCGGAATTAAATCCGCAGATTATTGTCCGAATCCTTTCGATTTTACGGAGAAGATCAAATTCCAACTTGCTAAATACTACAGCAACGGCTTTATGAATAACGTGATTAAAAGTTGGGAAGATGTCACCTTCGAATTAATCAAAGACAGTGATATTAAATTATATCTTAACAAGAATAAAGAGGCCAAAAAGATGCTTGGGCAAATTCTGGATGGTAGTGAGACTGAAGTGCAAAAAATAGAAAAAATATATAGTTACCTAACCTCCAACTTTGACTGGAACGGTAGCTACTGGTATTATCCTCAAAAGAAATACAAAAATCTTATCGAACAAAAATCCGGTAATAGCGGAGAAATCAATCTGCTTTTTATCAACTTATTAAATGCTGCCGGATTCGAAGCTCATCCCGCTATGCTTAGTACGAAGGAACATGGATTTGTGGCTAAAGACATCACTTTCTTTTCTCAGTTTAACAACTTAATTGCCTGTACTAAGCTAAATGGCAAAGACATCTTACTCGATGCTACGAATCCAATAAGGCCATATAATCTTCTGGATCAGGAATATCTGAATTGCGATGTACTGGTATTAAAAAAGAAGGATCCTTACTGGCTAAAAATCCACCCTCATAGTCGAAACCAAACCTTCAAAATGGTGGAAATGAAAATGGCTTCTCCGGGCAGTCTGGAATACAATCTAAAGGTAAATGCAAAAGGCTATGAGGCAGAAAATCTTCGTTACGATTACTTCGAATCAGAAAAGGATTTAAGTACTTTACTCAGCAATGAACTACTGTCAGAGGCAACAGATTTTAATATTAAATCCAGTAATATTAATAATCTAAAAGAACTAAATAAGTCCATCAGAGTAGAAGCTGAAATCGAAAGCTCCACCAATTGTGTAGTCAATGATGATTATGTCTATATCAACCCGTTTATTGACGCAGCACCAGAGTCAAATCCTTTTAATGATAAGCAGCGGCATTTACCCGTTGACCTCTACTACCCTTTTGAAGAAGTATTATTAATCCAATTCGAATTACCGGAAGGGTATGAAATCTTAGAATTACCCGAAGAGGCCAATATCAGTACCGAGCAAAATAAATGCAAATATTCCTTTAATGCCGAAAAGGTTGGTAATAAACTTAACCTTCGCCTAATTTTCAAAGTAGATGATCCCTTTTTCTTAGCCCATGAATATCCGGCTTTAAGAGAAATCTTTGATCTCTACCTGGCAAAACGGCAAGAGCAGATTGTGCTTAAAAAAACTGCATTGACGGATTAAGAACCTTTCGTTATATTTGTCGTTGATTTTATTAGAAGAAAACATTGAAATATCCTTAGATAAAAATTTAAATTATGACACGAACAAATTTATTGACATTCATAGTTGCCTTTGCATGCTTGATCTTTGCTACAGCTTGTGAAGAAAATAATGCAACCATGAATAAAGCAGGCGCCCTCGGAGGTGGTAGTTCAAGTCAATCCGCAACTACTATTAAGGGAACCATCAAAAACGCAGAAACCCTATCGCTATACTTCGACAAAATCAACTTTGACAATACCAATTTCATGTACCCTAGTACAACTATTGACGGGAGTGGTAATTTTCAACTTGATATTGAAGAAAAGCTTGACGCTGGTATCTACCGTCTTCGAATCGGAAAAGTAAAATCTTATATCATCCTGGAAGGGACAGAGAAAGAAATCGTCATCAATGGTAGCCTGGATGCACTTTCTAAATATAATTACACTATTACAGGTGCTCCGGCAAGTACCGGATTTATTCAAGCGATGAATGGCTTTATGAATAAATCTATGACGACTGAGCAGTTGGAATCCTATATCAAAAACGAACCCAATGCACTCGCAGCAGCTTTCGCGGCTACAAATATCTTCCGTGGCGCTCCTGACCAAATGGACTTACTCGTTAATGTAAGCGAGCAGCTAAAAGGACAATTACCGGATTCGAAATATGCAAATGACTTTGGCGGGGTTGTTCAACAACTTCAATCTCAAGCTGCTGCCCGCGCCGCTAAACGCCTGGTAAAACTCGGTCAACCTGCACCAGATATCCGACTTAAGGACCCTAATGGAAAAGAATTCGCCCTTTCTGACTTAAAAGGAAAAATCGTTTTACTTGATTTCTGGGCAAGTTGGTGTGGCCCTTGTCGCAAAGCGAACCCTCACGTGGTAGAAGTGTACCAAAAGTATAAAGACAAAGGATTCACGGTCATGAGCGTATCTCTTGATGGGATCAACCCTAGAATGATGAATCGTTTTAAGACGCAGGAGGAAATTGAAAAACAACTTGACTCTGCCCGACAACGATGGGTCGCTGCCATCGAAAAAGACAAATTGGAATGGCCTTATCACGTCAGTGATTTAAAACACTGGAATTCTATCGCCGCTAAAACTTACGGCGTAAGTAGTATTCCTCAAACATTCCTAATTGACCGGGATGGTAACTTTGCCTCTATGAATCCTCGATTCACCTTAGAAGAAGAATTGAAAAAACTTTTGTAA
>JAHDHW010000162.1 GCA_020631105.1 Saprospiraceae bacterium
TGGAGATTTTGAGGTGTTATCGACATTATTTTTTAGATTTTGCGAAGTGTAACTTAGCACGGATTGAAATGAAAAGTTGCAAACTTTTCTCTTATCCTCCTTATTCCAAGGTACATCCTTGCTACGCTCGTCTTAAACTTGAAATAATATTCCTGCGTCAACGATACAATTCTATTTTCTTTCAAGTTTTGCGTAGCGCAACTTGGAAGGTATCGATTTGAAAAATTTCTAACTTTTCTTTTCCCCTAGTCCCATTTAACCACTCACTTCGCTTGCCTTATATTTAAAATAATACCTAGCCCTTTTTCCGCTCCACAAAAAACATATCCACTTCGCCCTTATTCTTAGCAGCGATTTTACCTCGATACTCACAAGCAAAATCATCTTGCACCAATTTATAAGTGGTCCCGGAGATATTCACCTTTCCTTCCTCTGAAGCATCTTCCATCCTCGCAGCGATATTTACAGCATCTCCCCAGATATCAAAGACGAACTTTTTGGTCCCCACAATCCCGGAAACCACATCGCCAGTATGCACTCCTAAGCGAATTTCAAAAAACAACTTACCCGACTTTTTCCGTTGCGATTCATATTTCAGCATGAAATCTCTAATATCAAGTGCAGCATTAATAACCTTTTGCGGGTTATCCGGATCCACCTGAGGCAATCCCCCAACACACATATAAGCATCCCCGATTGTTTTTATTTTCTCCAGACCATGCTTACCAATAATTGCATCAAAGTTTTTAAAACAATGATCAATTTCAGCCACTAAATCTTCCGGACTTAATTGTTCTGCAATTCTTGTAAAACCTTTAAAATCTGTAAATAATACCGTTACATGATCGTAGCGTTTTGCTTTTGCCTTACCAAACTGCTTTAGTTCTTCAGCAATTTCCGTAGGTAATATATTTAATAGTAGCTCATCAGATTTTCTTTTCTCGTGTTCTAATTCCAGCGTCCTTGCCTTAACCTCACTCTGCAACTTTTTCTTTTGCTGTACATTTAAATAAACTCGATATTCTAATATTCCCGCGATCAAACCCAGTCCACCAAGAAAACAAACCAACATAAACCCAAAGGTTTTATAAAAAGCTTCTTCGACCACTACCGGAATACTTAACTCCTCCCCGATCCAATTACCCGGGCTGTTCGTAGCTCGGACTTTAAAAACATACTCCCCGGCAGGTACTGCATTATATCGTGCGATGCGCATCTGTGAAGGCTCGGACCATTCTGTCTCGAATGGTTCCAGCATAAAAGAATAAGTATTAGCACCTGGTTTTTTAAAGTTGGCCAATGCAAACTCAAAACTAAAGAATCGATCCCGGTAAGATAATTCAATAGGTTTTTCTGCCGAAAGCCCGGTATGCTGATTAATCATACTATCTGACTTACCATCCAGTTTCGTAAAACCTGTAAAAAGAATTTTACTCTTTTCTCTAAAACTTTTATCGGCATATCGCTCCGAAGGATAAAACGCATTTACGCCATTTAAACCACCAAAGTACATTCTCCCTTCCCTGGACTTAAAGAAAGAAGCACGATTAAACTCATTCGCAGACAAACCATCTTGTTTAAAGAATAAGGATACAGCCCCCTGAAAATGATTAATTCTCGCTAATCCATTATCTGTACTTACCCAAAGGCAACTATCGCTCTCCGGCAAAAGACCATTGATAAAATTATTCGCCATTCCTTTTTCCTGATCATAAATGACCAAGTCATCCGTCTTCCGATCCCAGCGATGTAAGCCATTGCCAGTTCCGAGCCACATCAGGCCCTGCGAATCCTCATAAATAACATTGATTTGGTTATTCCTGAGCTTCGGAATACTTCCTTTTTCCCTATGGATATGCGAAATGACACCTTTATTTTTTTCCAGCGCATACAGTCCATTATGTAAGGTGCCAAGCCAGATGGTACGGTCGGCCCCTTGATACAAGTAGCTAATATCCAATTTAGCAGTGTCCACCAAATCTCCGAGTTTATCATATATCCGAGTACTCCCTCTAGCAGGATTATATATGTATACTTGATTTCGATATCCAAACCAAATCTCTCCCTGATGGTCTACCATTGCATGCCCAAGATCCACCATGGCCTGATCAAACAAAGTATCCACCTCTAAGGACTTTAGGTCAATGCGCTTTCCATTTCCGGTATAGAGAAATCCTTTATGATGAAGTAAGCCATATGGATAATTTATAAAATTACCTTCCGGAAACAATGGACGCATAATTCCGCTAGTCACATCCTTTACATGAATAGCATTATAATAAGAGAAGTAAATATTCCCCTCGAGGTCTTCCGCCATCCCACGCATACTACAAAAACCACTTTCGCAAGCCTCATTCCCTTCGTCCATAAATTTCAGAAAGATCTTATCCGTTCGGACAATCTTAATCGCTCCAAAATCTGAAGCCACCCAAACTACCCCCGAAGCATCTTTAAATATCTGGCGATAATTGACATTAACTTTCAGCTCACTTCGAATTCTAAAATCGTAATTCTTCGTTTCCTTCGAAAAATTTTCGTAGTGCCAAAGACAGCCCATACCTCCTACCCAAATATCTCCGTTATCCTCTACCAATAATGCACTGGTGATATTGTTCCCGAAAATCGAACTTGTGATTGGATGCTCCACAAAAGTAGTAGCACCTTTGGGTAAGTAATAAACCTGACCATTATTAAGCAGTGCCCAAACCGTCTCATCTTTGCCCACCTGTAGTTGATTCACCCAGGCAAAAGACGGGCGCCCATTTACACTTGCCGGAAAATTATATTCGCCGATCACATTACCATCCAAACCTAATTGCCAAATTTGATTCTCATCGGCTGCCACAAAATAAGTCGATCGATATGGAGCAATCGCCCGCTTACCATAAGTCCCCGGCATAGCCAGGATATCTTTTAGTATTCGCTGATCTTCTGTATCTCCATCTTGGAGATACGACAAACGCTGAAAATGGGAGCTCCCGGTTTCTTCCAGCTGGGCAAATACTGCAAGCACTCCATTAGGGTCAACCGTCAATCCATTATAGGCTTTAGTCTGTTGAAAAGTCTGACTACTACTATCTGTAAATATTATGGATGTCTCGTTATGCTTAGGATTAAGCTGCGTCAAATGATTAGGACTTGATAACCATAAAGTAGTATCTGCACCAACTACAACATCAGATACATAGTCATAGGGGATATTATACTGTGGATCGTTACTTCTATACTGCAAAAAACTATGCCCATCAAAGCGGTTTAATCCATTGATGGTCGCCATCCATATAAACCCATCCTGATCCTGAGTGATCTTGAATACATTCCGGTGCGTTAGTCCTTCTTCAAATCCGTATATCTCAATATCTACATCTGCTACTTGCGCGCCAAGCGTACAAGAGCCAAGATAAAAAATAAGAACTACGAGTATTGCTCTGATTAAAAACATAACAATGAAGTCAATATCAACTCTAAGAATAATTATCCAAAAATAAGGATATACCAAAAGGTAATAAACTAAGTTAAACTTTCCTTAAGGATTTTATCATTTAGACATGGTATAAAATTAACCATTCTTAGCTAACTAAAAGATTCCAAACGATTTAAGGACATAATTACATAAAACTTTACTTCTAGCAATTGAGAAAGTTTTTTTCAAAAATTTGACATTATCAATTTTAAATATGTACATTTGTCATATCTTACAATGAGAAACTATTAGAACCAGCCCATTGAACGCGCGTTAACCAGCGCCCGAATTAACATCACACTATTATTTTTTACCCATTCCGAACTTCGTTCGGCATATCATTCATTCTTACAACTTGATGAATTTGATCTTAAGGTACTTCGAGGTGCTAACAGATCATCAACATTGTTCATCATTCCGAAACTTACCACTAATAGCGTATAGCTGCGGCTATCTCTGCTATGTCTATTCACATTGTGTACACCTGTAGTCCCAAACCGATTACCCCCCGGTACAAGTTGACTTGTATCGTAATAAAATTGTATTGCACAATGCTAAGTAAAGGAAACTTTGCCTGGCTTTGTAACAAGGTATTTTCTACTCGCTTAGCGAGATAGATACATTTGGTAAACTCGGAACTATGAACAAAACTCTACTATTAATTTTGATGCTGGGCATCTACTGTAATTGCAAGGCGCAAGACCCGTCTTTCTCGCAATTCTATGCCAGCAGAATTTATCTTAACCCTGCCTTTACAGGCATTGAAAGCGGAATCAGTTTCGCCGGTGCATACAGAATGCAGTGGGTTAATATTGATCAGGGGTTTAAGACTTATATCGCTTCGGTAGAATTACAACAACCTTATCTAAGAAGCGGATTCGGATTAAGCCTCTATCACGACACGCAAGGGCAAATGCAATTGAACACCAATGGTATTTCCCTTTCCTATGCATATCACATCCCAATGGACGGTCATAATCTACACATTGGATTTCAGGGACACTGGTACCAGAAGTCTGTGGATTGGGATCAAATAACATTTTCAGATGAATTGGATCCGGTTTTCGGAGCCATCAACCCGACGACAGCTGTCCCCTTGCTGGACAGAATATCCTATACGGATTTTGACTTCGGAATGCTCTGGCGATTTGAAAAAACGATGCGCATCGGAAACCTGATTTCTCGAAATACAAGAACAAGCATTGGACTTAGTTTGCATCATTTACCCTATCTCTTTTTGGATGATACCGGAAATGAATCTTTCCAAAATCTGGATACGCAAACAAGTCCCCGACTTACACTACATGCAGGGACTGTAATCCCATTAGTATTTTTTAACGGGAAGAAAAATAAGATTTCTATTTCGCCGAATATAAAAGTCGATATGCAGGGAGAACGTTTCCTATCGCCAAGGCAACACTTACAAGTAATCACCTATGGGCTTTACGTTCTTTTTGACGGCATATATATCGGAGCATTTTATCAAAACAAACACACGTTACCGCAATTCAAAGATACCAACGCAATGATTTTTGCGCTAGGCGCAAACCTAAAACAAAAAGATGGCCGTAGTTTTTTTCTCGGCCTTTCATACGATGCTAATACAACCGGGGTTGGGCCCCACGCTGGTGGCGTCTATGAAATAGCATTACGCTGGAATATGGGAGCTTCCAGCGGCATCAAAGGAAAAGGCAAACAAGGAAGATCTAAAAAGATTCTGGATTGCCACAGCTTTTTTTAAGCAGTTATGAAGGTTAAGAAAAACAGTAGGACTCAACCTCCTGCTTAACGCTTCCTCAATACTTAAGCTTCATAACTGCTTACATAACTCATGAACATTAAATAACACAATTGCGCAGACTACTGCTTTTATTAAGCACTACGACTAAGCAATAAATTAAAATCGGCATGCTATGAATTCGGTCAAAAACAAACGATGGCACGCTACTGAAACACTTAAACCAAATCATTCGACATTTGAATGGATTAAGACAGTATGGCAACATATCAACCACACTCACTATACTGGCCGCAGTGGCTTGTTTCAAATACAAAGCACTCTGCGCCATGTACACAACAAATCCCTATGGTTCACTCCTTTAATTTTTTTATTAATTAATGCTAACTCATTAATGGCCCAGTGTAACTTTACAATTATTGATACTGATCCCTGTGGGGAGACAGTAGTCAATTTCAGCACAGAGCTTAACCTGCCAGGTTATAGCTGGGACTTTAATGATGATGGCTACATTGACACAACAGGAACGGAGGTAAGCTATGTTTACCCTGCCACAAGTTATCCCCAAAACTTTATCGTCACACTATATAATAATGGTGTTCCTTGTCAATCTCAAAGTATAGAAATACAGGCTACCCCTGATCCAACTATTGGCATCATCCCTGGTACAGGGAGTCAGGACGAAAACGAAATCCGCGTCTGTAGTGGTGATGCAATAGCAACACTTTCTATCTTTAACAACTCTTCTACCTTTGCAACTAACCACTCTTACACTTTTGATTGGGGGGACGGAACAAGCGAGAACTATGACAACTCCTCCTTCCCGACGACGGGCTTTATAAGCCACGAGTATAATGGCTTCGGCTATTATGATTTACTACTAACCGTCACCGGTGACAATGGCTGCGCTATTACAGAAAACTATACTTTTTACAACGGAAGCAACCCTTCCGTAGGATTAGCTAATCCTGGTAACACAGTCGGATTGTGCATTCCAGCCACAATCACGTTCCCAATTACTAATACGGAAAACAATCCCACCGGTACGGTTTATTTTGTTTACATCAGCGGCGAACAAGTCGCAAGCTATACCCAGGATGATGTCCCGGATAGTTTCACTTATACTTTTGATGAAACTTCTTGCGGCTTAGTCACTTCAACAGGTAATTACTTAAATGCCTATGATGTACAAATCGAAGCATGGAACCCTTGTTCTTCTTCGCAGGCGACCATTGAACCGATTGAACTAAGTGCTCCGCCAGAGCCGGAGATTACCATCAGCGAACCTTTCCCTTGTATTGGTTCTCCTACTACGATCACCAATACTTCTCAGACTTTTGAAGTAGCAAATGGAAATTGTTCTACAAACCTCGCAGCAAGCTGGACGATCACTCCTGGTAGTCCCGGAGTAGATTGGAACATCCTTAGCGGAAATGTCTTTAGTTCAAATCAACTAGATCTGGAATTCCTGACAGACGGCGAATACATCATTACTATGAGTATCAATAGTGAAGATTGCGGCACCTTCGAAATTTCGGATACTATCAGCACGGTTAACCTCGCAACTGCAGCTGTAGATCTAGACTTACAAGCGAGTGGTAGTACGAATGGAGAAGAGTGTGCACCAACTATCGCAACCTTTAGTAATTTATCACAGGGAGAAGACTTGACCTGGTACTGGTTCGTCAGTCCTATAACGGGATTTGAGTTTATTGACTCGACCACATTTTTATCTACTGACGCGACTATTCAGTTTAACGATCCAGGTAATTACGAAATTACTTTATTTGCAACCAATGCTTGTTCCTCGGTAACCTGGGACACGATCATTCGAGTTGCAGAAGCACCTGAACTATATCTTGATCCTTTAAGCGACTATTGCGAAGAAGCTACCCTCAGCTTCGATGCTACCCAACTGACCATTTTGGACAACGGTAGTTCAATCACCAATTATGAATGGCAGTTTCCCGGAGCCTCCCCTGCCACTTCTACAGAGCCCTTCCCCCAGGGCATCTTTTATAATACTCCGGGCAATTACACAATTACCTTAAGCGCAAGCAATGCTTGCGGTACAACGATACTGACCGATTCTTTTAGCATTCTACAACCTGGAGCGCTCAATCTTAGTACGGATACAACCGTCTGTATTGACGCTCCTGGTTTTTTACTAAATGCAAGTCCTACTGGAGGAACCTGGTCAGGAACGGGCGTAAGTCCGGATGGATGGTTTGATCCTGCTTTAGCTCAAATGGGCGGCAATGAACTCAGCTATGAATACAACGACGCTGGCTGTCTGGCAACAGGCGGATTAACGGTTATAGTTGAGGATCTTCCTCCCGTTGATGCAGGGCCGAACCAAACGGTCTGTGTCGATGCTCCGCCGTTTTTTATCAGCGGCGGTAGCCCGGCGAATGGAAATTGGTCCTCTGATAATAACGGCATAATCCTGAGTAACTCTGTTTTTGATCCTCAGGCCTCAGGCCCTGGCGTTTACAACCTGACTTATACTTATGCAGACCTCAATGGCTGCGAAAATTTTGACAGCAAGGTGATCATCGTACATGAGTTACCAACGGTTGAAGCTGGACCGGACCGAAGCATCTGCGATAATCCAAATGATATTCAACTCGATGGTTTCTATCCTCCGGGAGGTATCTGGTCTGGCACCGGAATATCATCCGAAGGCATATTTAATGTAAACAACACCCCCGCACTAGGCACTTATGAACTTTTTTATACTATCACTGACGCGAACACGGGCTGTTCCAATACCGATTTTATAGCAGTTACCATCATCGAAAATCCACTAGCTGATGCAGGACCTGACCAGTCTGTTTGCATCAGTGACGGACTGATCCAACTTTCCGAAGGTAGTCCTTCGGGTGGCCAGTGGGTTGGTCCCGGCGTCAATACCGCCGGTGGATTTTTCGACCCCCTGCAGGCAGGTGTTGGTGTCCATAACCTGACTTATAGTTTTGGGGAAGGTATCTGCGAGACCAATGACGAAGTAGTCATTTACGTCGAAGCACTTCCTGAAATTACAGTCCCGCAAGATCAAAACCTCTGTATCAACCATGAGATCGTAGATCTTAGTGATGCCAGCCCGGCAGGAGGTGAATGGTCTGGTGATGGTATCCAAGGCAATCAATTTAACCCGGTGTTAGCAGGCGTAGGAACGCACCTGTTAACGTATTTATATATAAATCCTACGACAGGCTGTAGTAATACAGCCACACTGACCATGCAAGTACTTTCCATCCCACAACCGACAGTGGCGGATACTACGTACTGCAACACACCGGGCATCGTACAATTACCCCTCGCCCAACCCCCAGGCGGCAGCTGGTCCGGATCGGGAGTGATAGAAGGGACCTTCGATCCTCAGCTTGCCGGCGGGGTGGGCAATTATGATTTAACTTATAGTTACACCAATATTGCTGGCTGTGGTAATTTTGCCAACGCAACGATTAGTGTTGTACCTCCCGCAATTATTGACGCTGGCCCGAATGATACCATCTGTATTGATCAGGGACTTTATGAACTAGAGGGATTTGATCCGGTTGGAGCAATTTGGAGCGGACCAGGAATCATTGATTCAATCAATGGTATATTTGATCCTGAAGCTGCCGGTGGTGGTACTCATACTATCATCTACTCAACCGGTGTAGGTAATTGTCAGGTGCAGGATACACGCTTCATACACATCATCAACTTGACAGATGCAGCACTTGGACAGGAAGTAGAACTTTGTGCATCCGATGATCCGATCTATATTAATGATAACGGACCTACAGGCGGGCAATGGACCGGCAATGGAATTGTCGACAGCGAAGCGGGGCTCTTTGATCCTGCCGTCGCAGGAGGTGGCGTCCATACCGTAACCTATACCTACACCAATGCCACAATTGGCTGCAATGCATTTATAGTTAAAGATATTATTGTACACGAATTACCACAACCTGCTATGGTTTTGCCAGACTTGGGTTGTATTGATGAAACGTTACAATTACAGAATACGTCTAATGGCTCCTATGACTTTTCCTGGGATTTTGGAGATGGATTTAGTTCTCTTGATACTACCCCCATCCATATCTATGAAAACCTGGGACAATACACTATTACCTTAGTCGCCGAGGATGCTTTTGGCTGTGTAGATTCTACCAGCCAGAACATTATCATTGCTGAAGCCCCTCAACCAATTTTTGAACTTGATGTCGATGATGGCTGTGCCCCCCTTGAAGTGCAAGTCACCAATCAGTCTACCGGTTTTGATGTTGAGTTTAGCTGGTACTTTAGCAATGGCACCTCGAGTTTTGAAACCAATCCGGGTCCGGTAGTATTTCCTCAAGGTATCAATGATACAACCTACTACATTACCTTGGCCGCAGTCAATGCCTGTGGCGCAACCTACTACCAGGACTCGGTTTTGGTTTATCCTCAACCCGTAGCGGATTTCGGAATTTCACAGGAGTCCATCTGTACACCAGTGATCGCAAATTTTGCGAATACAACGACCGGAAGTGCCACTTCCTTTAATTGGGATTTTGGCAATGGAAATATTTCTACGGATTCTTTACCCGCTCCGCAGATTTACTTTACCGATACGACCACTATTTATTATACTGTGGTGCTCACGGCCGCTAACCAATGCGGCACTTCGACGGCAGTACAGGAAGTAGCGGTTGATCCGGCTGATGTGCAATCTTTCTTTAGTGCATCGACCAATTCTGGTTGTCTACCATTAACGGTTGATTTCTCAGATTTCTCAACACCGGGTGCAAATGTGGATTGGATATTTGGGGATGGCAACTCTTCTACCCTGGCCGATCCGACACATACTTTTTCTGAACCAGGGACCTACACGGTCATTCAATATGCCAGTAGTACTTGTGGTTACGATAGTACAACGATAGACATTACTGTTTATCCAATCCCGGAAGTAAGCTTTGAACATACATTGGTGACTTGCTTAGGAGAAGAAGTATTTTTTGAAAATCTCTCAGAGGGTGTCAATGGAAATGTCTGGGACTTCGGAGATGGCGATACCTCCTATATAAATAATCCTTCGCACATTTTTACGGAGCCGGGAATTTATACGATTACATTAACCGGATTCTCCGCATTTAATCAATGTCCGAATTTCTATGAAAGTACCATCGAAGTATTAAATGCACCTACGGCAGCATTCGAACCTTCTGTACAAGCAGACTGTGTACCGCTCTCTTTGGAGCTGATGAATAGTTCTATTGACGGCGCCTATTACGAGTGGGACTTTGGAGATGGTAATTCTTCTACGCAGTTTAGTCCCTCGCATACTTATTACGACCCGGGCACCTATGCTATTAGTCTGATCGTCACCGATCAAAATGGTTGCTACCATGATACCATTGCCTGGAATATTCAGGTATACCCTAATCCGGTAATTGACTTCGAAGTAGAACAACCAGACTTGTGCGGTCTACCGGCAGAGATCGGATTTAACAACCTAAGCGAAGGTGCCAGTGGTTACCATTGGTATTTTGGTGATAGCTATGAATCCTTCCTGAATAGTCCGTCGCATACTTATTATGATGAAGGAAATTATGACATCAAATTGATTGCAGCAACGACATTCGGTTGTCTGGATTCACTGGAACGAAGTATAAGTGTCCGACCACAACCACTCGCTGATTTCAGCATAGAATCTATTGTAGGTTGTAGTCCACTAGAAGTATTTTTCAATAATGAGTCTACGGATGCAACAGGAATGATTTGGAGTTTTGGAGATGGAGAAGAGACAACTGCCTTAAATCCTTTTCATCTGTATGATGAAGCTGGTGTATACGATGTGCAACTGATTGTTAATAATGATGAAATCTGTTTTGACACTTTATTATTCGAGGCAGCAGTTGAAGTTTTACAAGACCCTCTTGCGCAATTCGACGTAGTCGAGAATGCTAATGGAAGTTTTCAGTTTGTCAATTTCTCGAGTTATGCGACAGATTACTTCTGGGATTTCAGCGACGGTACGACTAGCGAACAAGTAAATCCATCCCATAGATTTTTAACCAACGGCGTAAAACAAATTTATCTGGAAGCTTCCTCTGAAAACGGTTGTGTTGATGATACCCTGATTACCATCGAACCGGATTTCATGAAAGCATTATATATCCCTAATGGATTCTCTCCGGAACAGGGAATTGGAGATGTACGATTATTCAAACCCAAAGGCGTCGGGATTAAAGAATATCACATTCAGGTATTCTCTACTTATGGACAATTGCTTTGGGAGTCAACCGCTTTGGAAAAAGGGCAACCCGCTCAGTCCTGGAATGGAAAACTGGACGGTGTAATTCTTCCTCAAGATGTTTACGTCTGGAAGGCTTCGGCCATATTCGAAGATGGCTCGGTCTGGCAGGGAGTGGATGATGGCAATGGTGGATTTAAGACGATGGGGAGTGTGATATTGCTGCGATAGAAAACCAAAGGGTTAAGAAAGTTAAAGAGTTAAGAAAGTTAAAGAGGTTGTTTGGAGTGAGAGAGTGTGTGAGTGAGAGAGTGAGCGAGCGAGCGG
Organism: Saprospiraceae bacterium; assembly: GCA_020631105.1. GTDB lineage: Bacteria > Bacteroidota > Bacteroidia > Chitinophagales > Saprospiraceae > JAHDHW01. Next base: position 11,755 of record JAHDHW010000162.1, read on the forward strand.
GAATTCAAACATCCTTAGGTACGCGTTAATTCGGCTGGTTTTATACATGTACGGGGGACTGATAACGATCGGTCCCTCCTTTTTTTGTCTTGTACTCAGAAATTTTGTTTATTTTGCTTGTATTCCTAATCAAACGTTTTTCTTCC
>JAHDHW010000163.1 GCA_020631105.1 Saprospiraceae bacterium
TTATCAATTATGATGCGAGTCACTGGAAAAACACTGAAAGCAATGGGCTATCGACCAGGGAAATGGTTTCGTGCAGCCTTGGAACACATCAATGAGCAAAAGCTTCAAGGAGATGCATTGAAAAACTATCTGGATTCGGTGAAGCCACCACCAATGCTGGATTTACATGAAACGCCACCTGCGTTTGTAGTGAATATTAAAGCAGAGAATGAATTGGAGGTTTCCAATGTACAGTCAGTCATCCACACCATGGAAGAACTGATGAAAACGCCAACCTTAGTTGGTGGGGCCATTATGCCGGATGCCTGCCCGACGGGAGGTAAAGGAACGATCCCTGTTGGTGGCGTAGCGGTTGCTAAGAACGCGATTCATCCCGGGATGCATAGTGCGGATATTTGCTGTTCTGTGATGTTGACGGATTTTGGTAAGGCGGACCCAAAGGCGGTTTTGGATATGGCACATCAGCATACACATTTTGGACCGGGCGGTCGACCTCGTGGACAACAATTTGAATTGACGGAAGAGTTGATCGATGGTTTTCAAAGCAATGCATTTTTAAAGCAACAAGGGATGTTATCCATTGCGAAAGAACACCTTGGAACACAAGGCGATGGAAATCATTTTTTATTCGTGGGTCGCTCCGCTGCAACGGGGAACACCATGATGATTACGCACCACGGGTCACGAGGTGTTGGCGCTCGTTTGTATAATCTCGGGATGAAAACAGCGGAGCGATTCCGTAAGGAAATATCTGAGCAGACTTTACCAAAGAATGCCTGGATTCCATACGACACAGAGGAAGGTAAATCCTATTGGGAAGCCTTGCAATTGATTCGTGCCTGGACCAAGCTTAATCATGAGATGATCCACAATAAAACCATCGAAGGTCTTGGTGTTGATTTAATGAACCGTTACTGGAACGAACATAACTTTGTATTCAAAGATGAGGATCTTTTTTATCACGCAAAGGGAGCGACTCCTCTGGATAAAAAGTTTATGCCGGATATTACGGGGCCACGATTGATTCCGTTGAATATGTCAGAGCCGGTTCTAATCGTCGAAGGAGAGACTACGGATAATAACCTTGGTTTTGCTCCGCATGGTGCCGGGCGTAATATCAGTCGTAGCCAACATAAACGCAATCTCGCTCATCAAACGGATGAAGCTATTTTTGCAAAAGAGACGGAAGGGTTGGATGTGCGATTCTTTTCTAAAGAAATCGATATCTCAGAGTTGCCGAGTGCCTATAAAAATGCGGATACGGTTCGAGCTCAAATGAAAGAGTTTGGCTTAGGGACGGTATTAGATGAGGTACAGCCATATGGATGTATCATGGCGGGGGATGTTAATAAAAATGCCCCCTGGCGCCGCAAGCGTAGAAAGCGTAAGGGATAAGTAGCGCTCAACTTATTTGAGTAAAACTTGTCTTATTATAACTTATGCATACCGTTAAATATATCCGGCTAGATCATACTGTTCATACCTTTCAGATAGAAAAGGGTACAAACTTACGACAAGCACTGCTTCGGCAGGGCTTGTCTCCGTATACGAAGTATACTAAAAAAGTTAACTGCGGAGGAAATGGTATCTGTGCGACTTGCGGTGTTTGGATAGAAGAAGGAGCACCATTGCCGCAGCATTGGCATGATAAGGCTGCCGAACGCTTTGGCTATGCCCGCTTAAGTTGTCAGGTGAAAGTAGAAAAAGATATTACGATCCGGCAAGTAGAAAAATGGATTTGGGGAGGAAGGCGTCAGTTATAAAATCGAAACAATTCTCTTTGTTATCTTGTTTTTGTATTTTACTACCTCAAAACCTTTCTTATGGAATCTTCTTATACACTCATCGATAATGCGGACGCTAAGCAATATGAATTTCATGTCGAAGGTCATATTCCAAAAATTGAGTACATTAAAACAGCAGAGAAAATATTCCTCACGCATACGGAAGTACCTACAGCTTTAGAAGGTAAAGGAATAGGTTCGGCCCTGGTCAAAGCGGTACTGGAAGATGTCAAGAGACAAGATCTTACGTTGATTCCGCTTTGTCCCTTTGTAGCAGGTTATATCAAACGTCATCCTGAATGGAAAGACCTTGTTCTTAAAGGTATAAAAATCGCATAATTATGGATAAAGCAAACATCAAAAAAGAATACTCTAATGGCGAAATTACCGTCGTCTGGAAACCCGGAAAATGTATCCACGCAGGTATTTGTGTAAAAACACTTCCGGAGGTTTATAAGCCTAAGGAGAAGCCCTGGATTCAAATTGATAACGCTACTACTGAAGCCTTAAAAGCACAGGTGAAGCAATGCCCGTCCGGTGCCTTAACTTATTATATGAACGATGAGGAAGATCTGGAATCTGAATCTTTGGAAACTAAGGTTGAGGTTCTAAAAAATGGACCTTTACTGGTTTATGGTACACTCAAAGTCGTGGACAGTGAAGGTAACGAAACGACCAAAAATAAAACGACCGCATTTTGCCGCTGTGGTTTGTCCAGTAACAAACCTTACTGTGATGGTACGCACGTAAAAGAGAATTTTCAAGGTTAAATAAAAACAGGATGCTTCTAAGTTTAACATAGGCGAGTACCAAAGTGAAAACTTAGAAGCATTAGATTTAGGAAGTTTGTAACTTCCGTAACTGCTATTCCTTTAGTATTTCTGTTTCAATTGCAGGTAATCGGAATCGTTCGATTGCTGAAAGAGAATGAGATTGTGTCATTAGATTTTCCATTTCTTTGACGACTTCCGGGAATTGACTTGCTACATCAGTTTGGCAACGAAGATCCTTTTCGAGATCGAATAATTCGATCGTAACATTTTCCTCTTTTTTTATATTCTGCCGGATCGCTTTCCACTTACCTTTTCGGATGGCTTGCTGACCACCGTAGCTTGGGAATTCCCAGTATAAATAATCGTGTTGATTTACCGTTGATGCTCCGAGTAGTGTTGGTAAAAGATTAATCCCGTTGTTATAAGGTAGAGTGTCGACACCAGCTACATTAGCGAAAGTTGGTAACCAATCCCAGAATGCACTTATTTGCGCTGAAGTTGTACCTGCGCTGATCCGATTCTGCCAGGAGGCAATCATCGGAACGCGGATACCGCCCTCTTGTACGAAGCCCTTGCCCCATCCTTTCTCCGAACGGAACGGAGCTGCGCTATCAAAAAACGGAGAGTCGGCTCCGCCGACATCATAGGTTGGACCATTATCACTGGTAAAAACGATTAAGGTGTTTTCATAAATGCCTTCTGCCTTAAGTTTTGCGATAAGCTCACCAACTTGTTCGTCAAGATAACTCACCATTGCAGCATAAGTAGCGCGGGGTGCGTATGTAGGGAAGTAGCCTTTTCCACCAGGGTAAGGCTTTTCCGGTCCAAACTTCTTTTCGTAATATTCTACCCAGCGCTTTGGAGCTTGTAATGGTAAATGCGGAATTGGCGAAGCATAGTATAAGAAGAAAGGCTGTGTTTTACTACGCTCAATAAATCCCAGGGCTTCCTGATGCATAAGGGTAGGGGCGTAGTCTACCTGATCGTATTTATCGTAGGCGGTACGGATCAGCGAATCCTGAATATTATCTAAGGGTGTACCCGGTGCCAGCACCTCATTTTTAAGCCAAACCTTTTCTTTGTTTTTCCAAAGATGTTTAGGGTAGAATGTATGCGCTTGTCGTTGACAGTTATATCCATAGAAAAAATCAAAGCCCTGATTATTAGGTATACCTTCTGACAGTGGTCCTCCAAGCCCCCATTTGCCAACCATACCGGTTGCGTAGCCTTTCGATTTTAATAAATCAGCAATAGTTGTTGTGTCTGTCGGCATAGGGTACTGCCCTTCAAGATTAGGATCTTCCACCGCTTTTGCAAAGTTCCAAACTTCACCTCGTTCGCCCCACTCATGATTGCCCCGGACAAATGCATGCCCTGTGTGTTGTCCCGTCAGAAAGACGCAACGTGCCGGTGCGCAGACCGGAGAGCCGGAATAGTGTTGCGTAAAGCGCATCCCTGCTGCTGCAAGTGCATCGATATTCGGCGTTTCAATTTTTGTTTGTCCGTAGCAACCAAGGTCACCATAACCTAAGTCGTCCGCAAGAATAAAAATGATGTTGGGTGGGGTTTCAGTGGTTTCTGTTTTCTTACAGCTACAAAAAACAAAAGCTAGAGAAATTAGGATAAAGCGCATCATAAATTAGTGTTTAGAATAATACTTAAATATAAGAAGATATAGGGATGTTGAAGAAATAGAATAAAAAGGGTATAGATACGCCTGCGAAGATCGGTAAGCTAGTGCGGAGATTTGAGTGCTGTGAGATTACCGAGCTATCAAGGGGGAGACTTGATTTTGAAAGTATTCTATAGTTATGCAGGGAATGAAATATAGCGACTACATTACTGTTAGAAAAAAATGTTGTCCCGGCAATCCTATCCATCCCACATTAGCCTTCGCTTCTGGCTTACCGATCCTGCGAAGATTAAAGTGAATTCACCTTAATGCACAATCTCATCCCAGTTTACATCATCATTGTGAGAGTGGGTAAAACCCATGGCACGTTCCTGTGCAATAGTGTTGACATCACGGTAAGCGACCACATAGGTTTTGCGCCAATTGTCTGCCATATTTCCTGCGGAACCATGAACGATCCGTTCATCATGGATTGTAAGGCTTCCTCGTTTTACCGGAAGGTAAATAATCTCATCCGTAGGTTTCATATCAATAACAAGGGTATGGGATTCGTCTCGGTTGACGGATGCTGCATCAGCACTGGCCCCTTTGGGGCGATGGCTCCTTAGTTGAGCTTCTTTATTAGAACCCGGAACGGCTTGTAAGCACCCGTTTTCGAGATCAGAGTCCGTCAGCGCCAGCGAAAAAGTAGCCGTCCAGGTGTTCTCCGTTTTTGGCCAGTAGCCTAAGTCCTGATGCATAGCAAATTCTGCATCAGCCTTTGATGGTTTCTTTGCAAGAAATTGCTCATAATCCATCGCGGCTTTTCCGGTACGGTATAATTGGTTGGCGATGTTCTGAGAAATTTGATGAAAGATGTTATTCTGTAACTCTGGTCTATACTTACTCGGAAGCATAGCATTGACGAGCTTAAAGTCTTCAAAAGGAGTTCCGTACGGTTGAGACATATCACAAAAATCTCTGCCCATACCCGGTTCTTTACCCATGACAAAATGGTCAAACCAGGGATCGATCGAAATCATTTCTGCTTCAGTCAATACATCATTCAAGACGATATATCCTAGCTCATGAAATTGTTCTATCTCTTCTGGCGTAATTAAATAATTTAATCCGTTACGACGGTGTTTTCCAGAATCAGGGTTGGTAACTCTTTTCATAATTCAATTTTTATCACTCTGTCAAATTAGCGCAAAAAATCCTATTTTTAAAACTTCTGTTCCCACAAGTTTTAAGCGAGTAATTGCTAAGTTAGATAATAGTAGACTTAAAGCTTTCTAAAATGAAAACGATGAGACCAAGGCTTGATCAAATAACTATTCGGACCACCTACCAACCTGGAGACATTGGATACCTAACGTGGATGCATGGGGAATACTACGATTTTGGTATTCACTTTGAGGCCTATGTTGCTCGGACCCTGGCAGATTTCTATGAGCAGCTAAACCCAGAGCGAGAATGCTATTGGATTGCGGAGCATCAAGGAAAGATGGTCGGACATATTTCTCTGAAGGATACCAATGGGATTGCACAATTAAGATATTTTTTGATTAACCCGGAATATCGGGGAATCGGCCTTGGAAAAAAATTGATGACCTGCTTTATGAATTTTTTGAAGGAAGTGGGATATTCCTCCTCTTTTTTGCTAACTACCTCATCTCTCAAAACAGCTGCTCACCTCTATGAAAAACATGGATATCGATATGTCTCCCATACCTTTACAGACTATGGCTTAGAAGAACGACGCTATGAATTACATCTGGAATAATAATTATTGCCTCCGTTGATTAGCAGTCTTACTATCAAAATTTACTATTTTTTTAACAGTGATGTTATGAACGTAGATGATTGCTTTACGTTTATTAAATATCCAGATAAAAAAGTATACTCATGAAAAGTAAAACATCCATCCTGTTAGCATTATGCTTTATTACCTTTAGTGCTTTTACAACTTATGATTATATCAGTTGGAATATCGCAAAAGATTACGAAATCCGCTTCTCAGGAAGTGGGGCGAGTGGTACTTTCGGAGCACTACAAGGAGAGCTGGTATTTGATCAAAATAACCTTGCTGCCTCCAATATGAATGTTAGTGTAGATGTAGCTACAATTGAAACAGGGAATAATCTTAAAAATAAACACGCCCGCAATTCGGATTGGTTTAACGCTAAAAAATACCCAAAGATTAACTTTCGCTCTACTGCATTTGTTAAAAAGACTAATGCTTATGAAGTCAAAGGAAAGCTGACACTACACGGGACGACTAAAGAGATAACTATACCTTTTACTTTTGAAGAAACTGCTGCCGGAGGTGTTTTCGTAGGTGGCTTTACCATAAACCGGGAAGATTATGGAATCGATGGACCTTGGTTAAGAGGGGCTTTTGTAGGAGAGGAGTTTGAGATTGATTTACGCGTTCCGGTAAACAAGTAATCAAGATGTCAAGAAGTTTAAGAGGCTAGGTACTGACACTTAACCTCTTAAACTTACCTAAGCAATTCTTCACCATATCGCTAAAAGGGCTTAATCCGATTGATTATCGAGAAATTCTCCAAGACGATCCATCCGCTTCTTCCAGAATCGTTCTAGTTGTTCCATATAATCTTCCACCTCTTTCAAGGCTTCTAATTGTATATGACAAATGCGTTGACGCGTATCTGTTGCTCCGGTTTGGATATTTAGGAGTGCACTTGCTTCCAGAAGCTTTACATGCTTAGAAATCGCAGGTCGAGACATTTCAAAATGGTCAACTAGAGTATTAATGTTAGTAGGTTTTTCAGCAACCATCAATAATATTTCTCTACGTGTTGGATCCGCTAAAGCTTTAAATATATCAGCCATTTTAAGCACTTTGATGTTTAATTAAGTAATCAGGCAACTTAACCGTGAGAATTTCTTTTTTCCATCCTCGTGATAGAATGTTTCGGGTTATCAGCCTATTCATGATTCCATCAAACCCGGTATGTTCGAAATGCAGTAGGGTATGATTACCCTGCGGAGTAAGATGAAAAGAAACCTCAGTATTCTTTAATCCACCGCCACTCCAGGAAAAAACCAGCTTTTCCTTAGGAATTACTTCTAATATTTCACAATGTATAATGCCGTCAAAACTACCATAAGGTTTGGTAGTGAATTTGAATTTGTGCCCAACTTCTGCTTTAATATCGCAGGGCATCAACCATTGACTCATTGCTTCTGCATCGGTTAGTGCAAACCATATTTTTTCAATAGGATGTGCATAGGTAGTTTGAAGCTGAATAGACTTTCGCATAAAAGTTTGATTTTGATAGAGTGTCATAACTGTAAAGTTAATAATTAATAAATATAAGTAACTAAAAGGTTACACAAATATATAGGTAACTTTTTAGTTACGCAAATATTTTCAAGAATTCTTGCTATTTAATGTAGATCATCATATATTTATGTAATCAGTTACGTAATTAGTTGTGTAAAATTATTTTTCTATGGATTTTTTCGAAAAAGTAGGTAAAGTCTCCCTAGGTAGCCGGCTTCGTATTCTCAGTGAAAGAATGATGGAAGATGCCGCGCAAGTGTATCAGCAATACGAAGTAGATATGCAGCCGAAGTGGTTTCCGGTGATGTGTATGTTGTCCGAAAAAGAAGAAATGGGGGTAACAGATATCGCCCGGTCTATCCGGCATTCGCATCCTTCTGTTAGTAAAATGGCGCGTGAAATGAAAAAAGCCGGGCTCATCAGCATGATAAAAGACAAGCAAGACAAAAGGAGAAGTCTGGTCTCTTTAACTGAAAAAGGTAAGGAAGTCGCGACCAGATTAGCGGATCAAATGATTGATGTAGATAGTGCTGTAGGTGGAATACTTTCAGAATCAACATACGACATCTGGAAAGCAGTAGGGGAGTTAGAATATTTATTAGATCAAAAAAATATTTATTACCGAGTCATGGACGAAAAGAAAAAACGAGAACGAGCCAACGTTCAAATCGTGGCTTACGAACCAAAGTATAAAAACGCATTCAAGAAAATAAACGAAGCGTGGATAGATCAATACTTTGAGTTAGAGGATGAGGATCGTAAACTTCTGGATAATCCTCAGAAGAATATCCTCGATAAAAATGGATTTATTTTTATTGCTTTATACAAAGGTGAACCTGTCGGGACCTGTGCGCTTGTACCGATTGATGATCCGCATTATGATTACGAGATCGGAAAAATGGGAGTAGAACCGAGGGCACAAGGCCTCGGGATTGGCTGGAGGTTAGGAGAAGTTACCGTTGAAAAAGCGAAAGCATTAGGCTGCAAGAAATTGTACCTCGAAAGTAATACTGTGTTGGCTCCGGCAATTCGACTCTACGAAAAAATGGGCTTCAAAAAAATAACGGGTCATCCATCTCCTTATGCACGATGCAATATTCAGATGGAGTTAGATATCACAGATTGATCAACCCAAAAGAATAGATAAATTTGTTTCCAATTCCTTCTTTTCCCCAGGGGAAAGAGGGAATTATTTTTTGACAAACTTGTCGAGGTAACGATTACCCTGCATATCCTTTAATTCGATGAGGTAAAGCCCTGGGGGCAGTTGATCGACAAGGATGTTGATCTTGCCGTTGCTCGCTGTTAAGCGAGGTAAGCTCAGCGAATACAAACGTCCCTGAGTATCATAGATCAGCACCTCATCCATACTTGTTCCGGATTCAATAGTGACTTCATCTCGTACCGGGTTTGGATATAAGTTGATGGCCTTAGTATTATTTATTTCATTCGCCGGGGTCACCTCGCAGATCAACGGGGTCAATAAGGACCACATATCGTTATGAAAAGTGATGGGCACTAAATCCTCATTCGGGGCACCACCCATGCGGATCACTACAAGATTTTCGCTGGGGATTAAATTCAGAAACTGGCCATTCTTACCAATACCCGATACCATCTCTGCCGGAGCATTAGGAGCCAGTGATCCCGAGAATGGAAACTGACCGCCAGGTAGAATATAGCTGTCTTGTCCGTTTAGCCACCATAAATAACCATAAGCCGGATTGAGTTCCTGAGAGGTTTGAGTCAATTGATTAAAGTACGTATTATCGCTAAGAAGGGAAGTCCCATCCCATGTCCCTCCGTTTAACATCAGCAATCCCATCCGCGCCATACCTCGGGCAGGGCTAAAATAAACCTCGTTATAACCAAGTGTTACAAAGGCACCTCCTATTCCTGTATGGATATTTAAGTTTTGTACAGCATAGGTGTTCAAGCCCAGCCCTGATGCGTTCTCGATAACTTTTGATAATAAGGTGTATGGTGCATTATGGTAGGCCCATCGGGTACCCGGATCAGCCAGATATTGCAGGCATTCCGGATCTGTACAAAAGCTTTCTGCATCATCAAGGCCTGAGGTCATGGTAAGTTGATTCCAAATAGTGATCGAATCTTCCTGTTCCGGACTTAGGCTAGTCCATCCGGAACCTAGATAATCGCTCGTCGCATCATTTATATTTAATAGACCGTCTTCCTGAGCAATCCCAACTAAGAGTGCCGTGATTGTTTTGCCAGCAGAATTCCAGGGTAAGTTCGTGTTCATATTTGTATCACCGAAATACTCTTCTAATACAATTTTACCATCCTTGAGGATAAGGAATGCTTTTGTATTTTCTGCTTCTAAATATTCTAATAATGGTGGAATATGCTCGGTACACCAACCCAGCTCCTCGGGAGATATAGTTTCCCATTCACCCCCTAATAATGGTGGGAAATAATTGATTTGGGCGGTTAATGTAAAGACTGGTAAGAGAAGGAGAAAGAGTAATTTTGTTTTCATTAGGCGAGTTTTGTTCTTAGATCGTCTAAAACTTAAAAGGTTTAGTGTGGATATTTTTTATTTTTGATTGGACTTACGGTTAATAGTGTTGGGTTTAAAATAGTAACCCTATTGCTAACAACTAATCAATAATTTTTACCTTAAGCAACTTCACATGAGCGGAAAAGTAATTGCAGTGATTGTATTGATCTTCTCACTACTGGTAATATTCGCAGTTGTGGGTTTAATTATTTACGCAGTTCGTAAGCAATCAAAAGATAATTACCTCACACAGGGCTTAATTTCTGATCAGGAGCTACTCCGTTTGATTGCGGCACAACCCGATGGTATTATGACTGTGGATCGTTTGGTGGAGCAGAGTGGCTTAAACAAAAAACAAGCGAAATCACGACTTGCGTATCTACAGATGCAAGGGATATTTGATGTGCATCATGGCAGCTGGATGAAAGGGCATTATTCTTTGAAAGATCCTTTGGTCGATAAGCAAATCGAAGGTATCTCAAAAGAACCATTTCTTACAGTAGAAGACATGCTTTTACTGTTTAAACATCATGACTATCAATTGACCTACCAAAAAGTATGTGTTAGTACCGGGTTGCCGGTTTCCGTGATTAAGGAAGAATTAAACTATTTTATTAAAGAAAAAGTAGTTTCCAAAGTTCAAAAAACAGACCCTATGGGTATGTATTCTCGAATCATGTTTTTACTGGAAGAACCTTACCGTAGCAATACGAATAAATTTCTTGAGCGGGAAAAGGAAATGAATCTGGAGTTGGAGAAAATATATATTAAAGAGCTTCGTACAGATTAAGCACTTTCAATATTATCCTGAAAATGTAAGCGTTGCTCATCTAAATCAAAAGCGATTAATTGCCTGAAGTGTGCTTCCCGAAAAACACAGCCTCCATCAATATCCAGTACTGGTTTTTGCTCTAATGTCGCTAACATCTCTTCCATCGTTCCACGAAGGATCGGTGTATGCCCATGTACAATGATACGGCCGTCTAACCATTCTTTATCAAGCTTCTCATGCCAGTTACGTATCCATAGCATAGAAACGGTATCCTTCATGGGCTGTTCTTCTTTGAAGTTTAGCCCCGCATGAACAAGGATGTAATGATCTACTTCGTGATAATGCGGAAGACTTCGTAACCAACCAATGTATTCACCGGGAATATCATTTAGATGCTCTTGCTCAAAGCTCGCCAGTGTCTGCCGACCACCGTGTTGCATCCAGTGTTTTTGATGTTCGACACTGTACAGAGCGTTCAACATCATTTGCTCGTGATTACCTTTTAAGCAGGTGATCTGGTAGTCTTCAGATTGTAATTTCCAGATATGATCAATGACGCCTTTACTATTTGGCCCGCGATCAATATAATCCCCTAATAGATATAATTCGTCCTCCTGCTGTAAGTCGATAGACTGCAGCAAAGCCTGAAAGGATTGAACACATCCGTGGATATCTGAGATAGCGAAGCGGCGCATAGATAAAATATGGTTAAAGTTATACAACTGATTAAAGTGGAAAATAGTTCGGGTAGACATAAAAGTTGAAAAAATAGGCAGCTTTGGAACTTTACACTTGTACGATGTGGTTTACCTTACCGTGTTATGAAAACTAAAAATCTTTCCGGAAGATTTTACATTTAAAGATATCGTGCTGAGGCACAAAAGAAGAGGAATACGAATAGTAGATTCCAGCGTAGGTGTTTCTGTATAGCATCACAGTGTACACATCCCTGATGGAGTATATACTGAATAC
>JAHDHW010000164.1 GCA_020631105.1 Saprospiraceae bacterium
TTCTCCCCCTACCCTCGCTGCGTCTCCACCTCTGTCAGTACACTATTATCATCCAACTCTCTAAAGTCGACTGCACTTACATTTGATACTCCCTGCTCCTGCATATAGACGCCATAGATAACATCTACCGCAGCCATTGTCTGCTTATTGTGAGTAACGATAATAAACTGAGATTTATCCGAGAACTTACGGATAATCTTATTGAATTTCTCAATATTCGCATCATCCAGTGGTGCATCTACCTCATCGAAAATACAGAATGGAGCTGGTTTCAATAAGTATAAAGAGAAAAGCAATGCCGTAGCGGTTAAGGTCTTTTCTCCACCCGAAAGTTGATTGATACTCTGCGGTCGTTTTCCTTTAGGCTTCGCGACTATATTGATCTTGGAGTCAAGTGGATTTTCCGGATCATCTAGCACCAGATCACAAGAGTCATCTTCAGAAAACAGGGTACGGAATACATCGATGAAGTACTCCCTTGCTTTGGTAAATGCCTCAACAAAATGAACGGTCGCAGTATCCTCGATTTCTTTTATTGTATCTAGTAGAGAGTTTTTCGCTTCGATGATATCATTACGTTGCTCATTAATATTATCGTAACGTTCCTTCATTTCATCATAAGCTTCAACAGCCATAGGGTTGATCTCCCCATAATTGTCTAGTCGATGCTTCAGGCGATCAACCTTTGCCTGCAACTCTTCAGGATTAAGCTTTTCGTCTGGTTCTCTCTCCAGCACTTCTTTCATTTCTACCCCAAACTCAATCTTCAGACGCTCCCCAATCGAAGTAAATTCCAGTTTAAGATCTGTAAATTTATCTTTCAATTGATTAATGAGAATTTGAGCATCCTGCAATTGCCGATTCGTTTTACGAAGATTATCCTCAATCTCTGTAATCCCACCTCGTGCCTGGAAGTATAACTGTTCGGCGTTCGTCAGGTTTTTCTCTTTGTCTTCTTTTAACTCATAGGCTTCTAATAAGGCTTTCTCCAGTTTTTCAATATCCTCCGCAATAAAGACCAGTTCCTCATCAGATTGAGTAACGGTATTTTGATTATTTTCCAGATTTGCTCTTGTTTCAGAGACTTGATTCTCCCGGAAGTTTAATTCGCGCTGAATCGTAGTCACCTTATTTTGCTGTCGGATAAACTCAATATTCTTCTCATTAAATGCAGTCGATGCGGCACTTAATTGCTCTGCAACTTCCCGGAAATTACCATCCGTATTGGAGATTTTCTCTTTTGCGATCCCTGCGATTTTATGGTGCTCCACAAGATCAGTTTCTATGGTTTGGTTCGCATTGACAAGTAGTGTAATTTGGGCTTCTGCCTGAGTACGTTTAGCTGTTGCTTCCGTCAGGAACGTTTCGAAATTTTCCAGACGAGTCATCAAAGAAACTTTCTGCTGAGTCAACTGATTCAGCGCCTCTCTTTCCCTGTTAATCGCTTCACTATGAATCTTCGCTTTTAGCTTCTCTAACTTCCCTTTTAGGTTGAAAAATTCAGTAGAAACTTTTTGTTCTTCTTTCTCTAATTGCTTGATTACTTTTTCGAGTACTTCGAGGTTCTTTTTCCGGCCGATTTTCTTTCCTTCGAACAATCCAACAGAACCTCCAGAAACACTAAATTTACGCTTTACAAAGCGACCGCTCTTCGAAAGTATGGTTACTTTTCGATCGTTTACTTCTACCTTAAGGTCTTCATTCTCTGTAACCAATACATTCTCTAAAAGATAATTGATCAGTTTAGCATAAGCTGGCTCTGTCTCTAGCATATCAATTGCCAACTGTGTATTATTGGGCAACATTGACATGCCAGGCTGATAATCTTTAAAGGCATCCAAAACGAAGAAATTCGCTTTTCCTTTTTGTGATTGATTCAGCAATTTTATCGCATTATAAGCTTCGTCAATTGTCTTTACAACGTAGTAATTCAGGTATGGATCCAGGTAGTTTTCAATAGCAACTCTAAAGTCTTCCTTACAATAAATGACATCCGATAAAAGCGGTACTTCCTTCTCGGTTGACCACTTTTTATTCTTGCTCAAAAATTTAATAGACTCCGGAAATCCTTCCAGGTTTTCGACAAGATCTTTAGTTAATTTATACTCATTACGCTTTGCATCCAGCTTCCGGTTTATGTCCGAAATTTTCTTACGAGTCACTTCGATCTGCTCCTCTGTTTCCTGTACTTCAGTCACTCGTTTAGCTTCTTCATTCTCAAGATCCTCCAGTTGTTTTCTTTTGATCTCCTGATTAGCATGCACACTATTTAAAGTCTGTTCTAGATCCTTAATCTCCGTCTGACGATTGGTGATTTCTTCGCTGCTAACCAGATTATCCTTCTTCAGATTTTCTACCTGATTATTATTGATCGCTTTATTCTTTTCCAACTCAAAAATCAAGCGCTCCATGGTTTGCTGCTCAGATAGAATTTCATCTAATTCACTCTTAAGGCTACCATGACTTTCTCTGATCCCCTCCAGCTCCGATTGCACCTTATCCAGTTCCGCTTCTAACTCCGCCTCTAACCTTTTCTCTTCATTGATTTGACCTCGGTAGTTATCAATGGATTCAGACAACTGCTGAACTCGGACTTCATCGCTTTTGATTTGCTCGCTTAGCTTTGCTTTATTCTGTTGTAAAAAGCCTCTTTTTTGGATGAGGATGTTTTTATCATTTTCCTGACCGCGGATATTCCCGACCAACTCATTAAGCTCGCGCTGCGCATCAGAAAGGGTTTTTTCTTTATCCAGATTCTTCCGCTTATCCTCTTCAAGTTGCGCTTCCAATTTTCTACTCTTAATCTCAAGATCACGGTACTTATCTTCTTCTTCCTGAAGCTTAGTAGATATTTGATCGTGACGAGACTTATAAGACTGAAGTTTAAAAGCAGAAAGCTCAATACTGAGCTCTTTATACTGCTCTTTGAGTTCGTAGTATCGTTTAGTGCGTTTAGCTTGTTTCTCTAGTGCTTTGAGTTGAGATTCAATTTCGAAGAGTAAATCCTCTATACGATCCAGGTCTTCTCCGGTATTCTTGAGTTTGAGGAGGGTCTCATGCTTCCTTTTCTTATACTTCGAGATTCCCGCAGCTTGTTCAAACATAATGCGACGAGAATTATTTCGATCTGTCAGAAGGTCGTCCACCATGTTCAGGGCAATAATAGCGTAGCTATTAGAGCCAATCCCTGTATCCATAAAAAGTGAGGTGATATCCTTTAAGCGACAGGCAACATCATTCAGGCGGTATTCACTTTCACCAGAGCGATAAAGGATACGACTGATCGATACTGTATTATACTCCGTCGGGAGTAGATTCTTTGTATTTTCAAAGGTTAAAGTTACCTGGGCCAAACCACCGGATTTCCGCTTCTTGGTACCATTGAAAATGACATTTGACATTTTCTCCAGTCGGAGCTCTTTGCTTTTTTGCTCCCCTAATACCCAGCGGATCGCATCAACGATATTTGACTTTCCAGAACCATTCGGCCCGACAATTCCGATGATATCCTCCCCAAAGTTTACGACCGTTTCATTAGCGAAACTTTTGAATCCCTTGATTTCTAGAGTTTTTAAACGCATAGCTCGCAAAAATATCAAATATTGCTCGATTTCGGGCTCCTTATGGAAGAGAATTTATCAACATTTTCTTTATTTGTTAAGATTTAAGCTGGTAAAACAAAGACTTACTGTAAGACTTGGAGTGGTACTACGAATAAACACTAAGGATAAGTGTGACGAGTAACAGAATATTAGTCGCCTTTTTTCGCACGGAAAGTACTTTGTCGAAGTTTATGGCGGGATTTATAGATTTTCAGCAGGGCTTCTTTCTCTGCTTTTGTAGTGGTAGGGTTATCTGTATAAAATCCTTTCTCGTAGCGTTGCCGAAAGGCTTCATAGATACTTACTGCGCAGGCAACAGAAATATTAAGGCTTTCAACCATCCCAACCTGTGGGATTATGAAGTTTCCATCGACCAGTGCTAGTGCTTCTTCGCTCACCCCACGATGCTCATTACCAAATAATAAGGCAACTGGTTGACTCAAATCCAGTTCATAGATACCGACGGCATCCGCGTTCAAATGGGTTGCATAAACGTTTTTGTATTTTGCTTTTACAACATCAAAACACTTCTTCACTTCTGAAAAACTATGAACAGTTACCCATTTTCGGGCACCGGCGGAGGTTCGTTTACCTAGTTTAATATTAGTAGGTGTGAGTCCGGGATCCGTGTACAACAAAAAAATTTCATCAATACCGACAGAATCACAAGTTCGGAGCACAGCTCCAATATTATGCGTATCATGAACATTTTCCAGGATGACCGTCAAATCACCTTGCCGACGATTGACAACATTCTCAAACTTTTGTGCACGCTCAGGCGTCATTTCATACATGATCACATATTTGATGGTAAGAAGTACAATTTTACAAAAAAGGAATAAGAATTACTCCACAAATCGTTTTAAATCACTGGCTTTGAACCCCCATTCCGGGGTCATGAGGTCATTTCCAAAGTCTGTTGTGTACCAGGGGCTAAGATTTGGGTCATTAGGATTTTTTAGGATATGAATCTCTTGTGCTGGCATATAACTTTGCGCTAAAAGGAAACACTTAAGGCCCTCTTCATTTTGGGCAACATCTATCACAATCACTGCATGCCCCGGAAAACCGCCCTGAATAAAGACGTCTCCAGCCTGTATATCGGAAAGCTCAACTCGCTGAAGCTCCTTACTTAGGGATGCCGTCCCCGCGTAGTTAAAAATGCGATTCATGTAAGTCCTGAAATTTTTATAAGAGGTATCTACACCAATGCTGAAATCTGTAAAGATTACTTTATTACCCACCACTCTGGGCTTTCGACCTTTACTCCAATCCTCAAAACCTACCCGATCTCCACTGGTAAAGTTAAAATGTATCTCATCGAATTTTCCCAAGCTATACAAGTACTCCGCCCTCAAGCGCATTACTGCATCTGCACATTGTTGTAAGTCTCGATTCCCGACGTCTATTTTTAAGACTGCCTCATGTATCATTTGATTGGATTTCAGGGTTCCGTTATAAAGGTGCACTTTGTGGCCTTCAGGGTACAAAGGAAGAAATCGCAGCCATTCTGCGAATGATCCTTCAGCAAGTTCGACTCGGGTAAATTGCTCCGGGGGCTTAATCCGCTGGACAGTTGCGCTCAAATTATGGGGCTCCTGCAAAAAAGGGTACCTTATGTTGACTGATAATTGCTCCCTGTTGTTGTCAGCGGAGGATCCGACGGTTGTCGGGACAATCAGCGAATCCTTAAAAAGTTCGCCAGGCTTTGAAACCTCCGCTATTTTTTGACTTTCGGATCTACAGGACAAAGAAAGGGTAACTAGTAATAATACGCCGATCAGCCGAAACTGGAATTCTATGCGCTTGGTCATGGGAATACAATTTTGAATTGACAAATAGAAAGCTTGAAGCAAAAAGCATTGCTTCAAAAATTGATGTTCCCAGAAGAATTAAGAATGTTCTTAGTCTGCCTTTTGAAATTGGAAATCTTCAAACTTCAAGATGTAGACGAACTTATTCTCGTAAAGATTAGTTCTCGTGAAATCTTCCGCTAAAGCAGCAGATAAAGGAACCTCCCTAAAAAATTCGAATCGAGTGTTCAGTAGCTCTTCTCTTTCGCTATCAATCATCTCCTGAAATTTCGTCCCGTGCTTATCGATCATTTTACCGAAGTAGACTGCGATATCATAGCCGACATAAGATTCTTCACTTGGGATCGTTCCGTAACGGTCAAAGTATCGACGCTTAAACTCTTTGACGACCTGGCGATTCGGGTCAATATAGTTAGCGCTACTGACATGTAAGTTTAACAACTCGTAATAGTCATAACTCGGAGGCTCAAAACCCATCCATTGTGGAAAGCCATAAACCACTACCGGGTTGTTTCCTTTTTGAGTATAGATTTGTAATAAAAGGCTGTAAATGAAGTTTTTATTTGAAAAAGAGGGCACCACAAAAACTGTAGTATCTCCTTCTGCCAGATAAGGTGTAATATCAATATCTTCCATACTCAGGTCATCCTCAGAAGTGATGATATACTCCCGGAATCGCTCCGCAAAAGCATCACCTTCAATCTTCTTATTCTCATCCTGAAAGTATCTGAATCGAGAAATTTCTGCTTGTTTATTACGAGCAATTAATACAATCTGCTCTGTTTTAAAGCGTGCCCGTGCATGGCGTGTTATAGCTTGACAGTGCGTTGGTAAATAAGGATTCACCTGCACAAAGTATGGGTTTTCTTTAGCTACACCAGAGCTGGCACTAACTGGCGAAACAAAAGGAATCTTAAGGTTTTTAGCAACCTCTCCTGCTATTTTTACATTATTCTTTCGGAAAGGACCAATGATAATATCGGCTTCTTGCACTTCCGGTTTGTTCATAATCTCATTGGTAACCAACTCTGAGCCTTTGGTATCATAGATAGATGCATTCAACCTTACGCCACTTCGTCCAAGCTCATCGAAGCCAAGTTTCATCCCCGCATAAAAACTAACCGCAGGAATTGAACTATTATCCAGACTGGAAGCATCAGCGAATCGATTTGAAAAGAATGGCAACATGACCGCCATATTATAATTCGCGAACTTTTCGCTAGGTCCGTCATCCGCTTTCTCTGTTGGCTCTACTCCTAAGCCATCAGGATAAGTTTTTTTGGTAGCTTCTGAACTAATCGGAGGCTCTGCATCTGGATTAGTGATCCACTTAATCGTATCAACGGTCTCAATTACGGTTGTTGTTTTTTCGTATTTTCCCGTTTCAGGGTTAAATACCAAATCACCCTGGATTTCGTCCAGTTCTTCTCGTTCTTCTTCCGTTACATCATCATCGGTTTGGGCTTTCCGGAACATTTCGCAGGAACTAAAGCCTAATAAGCCAATGACTAGGATTAAGGCGATACTACTCCCATTCAATAGTTGCCGGAGGTTTTGTGCTAATATCATATACCACTCTGTTTATACCTTTAACATTATTGATGATCTCGCTGGATACAGTAGCCAGAAAGTCATGCGGTAATCTGCTCCATTCGGCGGTCATTCCATCTACAGAATTCACGCAGCGTAGTGCAACGGTTTTTTCGTAAGTTCTTTCGTCACCCATTACACCCACTGATTGAACCGGTAGAAGAACGGCTCCTGCCTGCCAGACCTTGTCATAAAGGTCGTGTTTTTTCAAATTATTAATAAAAATAGCGTCCGCTTCTTGTAATAAGCGCACTTTAGCTGGGGTAATATCGCCTAAGATACGAATTCCTAAGCCAGGTCCCGGGAATGGATGCCGCATTAATATATGCTTCGGAATATCCAGTTCCGCACCTACTTTTCTCACTTCGTCCTTAAAAAGCATTCGAAGGGGCTCTACAATCTTCAAATTGAGGTGATCCGGCAGACCACCCACATTATGATGGGACTTAATAGTTACAGAAGGTCCGTGTACAGAGACTGATTCGATTACATCAGGATAGATAGTACCCTGACCGAGCCAGGTGATATCCTGAAGTTTATCCGCTTCCTGTTCAAAAACCTCAATAAAAACGCGTCCAATAACTTTACGTTTTCCTTCAGGATCTGTTACGTCCTTTAGTTCTCGATAGAAATGCTCCTTCGCGTCGACTCCTTTGACATTCAAGCCCATTCCTTCATAGGACTCCAGGACTTCGTCAAATTCATCTTTTCGCAAAAGGCCATTATCAATAAAAAAGCAATATAGGTTTTTTCCAATTGCCTGATGTAACAACATTGCTCCAACCGAAGAATCTACTCCGCCGGAAAGCCCCATTAATACTTTTTGTTCGCCGATCTGACGGCGTAAAGCGCCCACGGTTTCTTCTACGAAAGAGGCTGGTGTCCACTCCCCTTCACAACCCGCAATGTCTCTGACAAAATTGCGGAGTAACTGAGCGCCTTCCAGGCTATGGTAAACTTCCGGATGGAACTGTATACAATAGACTGGTTGATCAAATGAGCCATTAGAGCGGAACGCAGCAACATCAATACTTTCAGTACCCGCTAATAATTCAAAACCCTCTGGAATTTCTTTAATCGTATCGCCATGCGACATCCACACTTGCGAATCCTCTGATATACTATTTAAAAAGGGGTCCTCTTTTAGAAACCCATTAAGATTTGCTTTTCCATATTCTCGCTTCTCCGAGCGCATTACACTTCCTCCATAGTAGTTGGCGATGTACTGAGCGCCGTAGCAAATACCCAAAACAGGTACTTTACCCACAAACTCTTTAAGATCAATCTGAAGTGCATTTTCGTCCGTAACAGAGAAAGGGCTTCCGGATAGAATGACAGCTTTTATAGAATCGTCTAAGTCTGGCAACTTGTTATAAGGAACGATTTCACTGTATACATTCAACTCCCGGATTCTTCGGGCAATAAGCTGAGTATATTGCGATCCAAAATCAAGGA
Organism: Saprospiraceae bacterium; assembly: GCA_020631105.1. Lineage (GTDB taxonomy): Bacteria > Bacteroidota > Bacteroidia > Chitinophagales > Saprospiraceae > JAHDHW01. Next base: position 8,462 of record JAHDHW010000164.1, read on the forward strand.
TTATTATTTTTTCATTCATGCGGCAAATATAAAGAAAGGAAAGATAAGAAAGTTAAGAAACTCTGGAAAGTTAAGGCGAAAAGAATCCATTGCTACGCAGAAAAGAAACATTTCGAAACTATCCCTCCGTCAAAGTCATCTGATCGGGCCATTTTAGACATTAGTCTATTTTATCGCAGTACTTTTTGTTTGCTTCCGCAGCTTGATTACTTTTGCTGCATAAGTAAAATATATGAGCTTACTCCACCGATTACTTTGGGGCAATAAAAATAAATGGCAAATCTATGGTGCAGCTCTCGGAGCATTCCTTGGGCTCTTTCTGGTATTGACCGCATTTCAGTTTTATCATGATCTACAAACACTACTGGGTGGAAGTGATGCGGACCAGTACGTCATTATCAATAAAAAGGTAAGCCTTTATAATACACTAGGTGCCAGCCCTTCTTTTTCAGAGGAAGAAATCGATACTTTAGGACAACAATCCTTTATCCAGGAAGTTGGCATCTTTAATTCTAATCAATATAAAGTTGCGGCTTCCAGCCCATCCTTAGGTTTCTATACAGAGTTGTTCTTTGAGTCTGTTCCGGACGAGTTTATTGATATTAATACGGGGCGGTTTCAGTGGGAAGAAGGACAAGGTGAGATACCGATAATTATGTCCCGGCAATATCTGGCACTTTACAATTTTGGTTTTGCACCCAGCCAGGGCTTGCCTCAATTTACCCCGAATACTATTGGTCGTTTGAGTGTCGATATTATCGTCAGAGGTCGTGGAGGTCGTCGAACTTTCCAAGGGCGGATTGTTGGCTTTAGTGACCGTATCAATTCGATCATAGTCCCGGCAAGCTTTCTGGAATGGTCCAATCAGCGTTTTGGTTCCACTGCCAAAAGTGAGCCTTCAAGAGTCATTCTCAAAACGGATAATCCTTATGCTCCGGAACTACAATCCTTTTTATCCGGGAATAATTATGAGATCAGCAGTGGTAATATGATTGGCGGTCAGCTTCCAAATTTGTTAAGAGGAATTATTACGGCCATTGCAGTTATTGGTTTGATCATAGTGCTACTCTCGATTTTAGTATTGGTGCTCAATTTTCAATTAATCATCTCACAGTCCAAAGAAGATATTCGGCTACTCTTACAATTAGGTTATAAAAACAAACAGGTCAGTGAAGTTTTGACCAGGCGTTTACTTCGCTTATTTGGGCTAATTATCATCGGTGTAATAGCATCTGTAGCAATAAGTCGATTATGGTTTGTATCCTGGTTTGAGACCAAAGGCCTATCCATTTCGGCGGGTTTACACTGGAGTGTTTATCTTTTTGGGGTAATTTTGATTGGATTGTTGATTTTTTTAAATATAAATTCAATTCGAAAGAGTGTAGAGTCTTTGAATTAGAATATTTCGCCTTACTTTTGCGTCCGCAGAATGAACTATTTGACGAATCATCCGTCTCTCATCCAAAATAACAAAAAACTCAATTCATGAAGGACCCCTTATGGTTTAAAGATGCCATTATCTACGAATGCCCTGTCAAATCTTTTAATGATAGTAATGGCGATGGAATTGGCGATTTTAGAGGCCTGATTGAAAAGCTGGATTATATCGAACAGCTTGGAATCACCGCAATTTGGATTCTACCATTCTTTCCTTCCCCGCTCCGAGATGACGGTTATGACATTCAGGATTATTATACGGTCAATCCAATCTATGGAGACGTTGAAGATTTTAAGGCTTTTGTAGCAGAAGCTCAGCGCAGAAATATTAAGGTGATCATTGAGTTAGTTATCAATCATTGCTCAGATCAGCATCCTTTATTTCAGCGAGCTATCAAATCACCAAAAGGATCACCCGAACGAGATTATTTCGTCTGGAGTGATGATCCTGAGAAATATAATGAAGTCAGAATCATCTTTCAGGATTTTGAAGGCTCAAACTGGACCTGGAATGAAGAAGCTGGCCAGTACTACTGGCACCGGTTCTTCCATCATCAACCAGATTTAAACTTTGATAATCCGGCAGTACAAGAAGAGATTTTTAAAATCCTTGATTTCTGGGCTGCTTTTGGAGTGGATGGATTCCGCCTGGATGCGATTCCTTACCTGTTCGAAAGAGAAGGTTCTTCAGGAGAAAATTTACCAGAGACCCATGCATTCCTAAAAAAGCTTCGTGCTTATATCGATGATAAACATGAGGGGATCATGCTATTGGCCGAAGCCAATATGTGGCCGGAAGATTCTGCAGCTTACTTTGGTGACGGAGATGAATGTCATATGAATTTTCACTTCCCGGTGATGCCTCGCCTGTATATGGCTATGAAACGAATGGATCGTACTTCGATCATTGATATTCTGGAACGTACACCAGCTATTCCGGATAATTGTCAATGGGCAACGTTCCTACGTAACCACGATGAATTGACGCTAGAGATGGTAACGGACGAAAACAGAAAATTCATGTGGGAATCTTATTCTCCTGATGTTCGTGCCCGGATTAACTTGGGCATCCGACTTCGTCTTGCCAGATTAATGGATAATGATCGCCGTAAGATTGAGCTAATGAATGTTATGTTGTTCTCTCTGCCAGGAACTCCTGTATTATACTATGGCGATGAGATCGGAATGGGTGATGATGTTACGCTAAGGGATCGTGATGGTGTCCGTACTCCAATGCAATGGAATGAGGAACTCAATGCAGGCTTTTCAAAAGCTAAACCTAGTGCTTTATACCTACCGACGATTGCAGATCCAGAGTATCATCATTCGAAAGTAAATGTTGCCGCACAAGAACCTGATCCTGGTTCCTTATTAAACTGGACCAAGAACATCATTGCTTTAAGAAAGACATTGCCTGTACTTGGTCGAGGTGATATTAACTGGATTTTACCGGAGCAAAAATCTGTACTTGCTTTTACCCGTAATTATGAAGGAGCGCAAATCCTGATCTTGTGTAATCTTTCAGATGAAGTACACAAAGTTTCAATCGCTGCGGAGCAAGAAAGTTATACAGAGTTGTTTACGGGCATTACCTATTTATCAAATGATGGAAAGTTAGAATT
>JAHDHW010000017.1:0-13429 GCA_020631105.1 Saprospiraceae bacterium
CACAGCTCAGCAATCCATCCCTCCACTTTTCCTCACACTAGCTTACCGATCTACACTTTCAAACACTGAAAATCACAAGTCAATGCTTCACCAGCGTAGCGATCACTAACTCACCAGGCCGCAGGCCGATCACACTCTCCTAAAAGATAACTGAAATAATTCCAACTCTCTCACTAACTCGCTCGCTCGCTCACTAACCAATCAACTCAACCCCGCATCACCTGCGTTTTCCGACCTCTGGTAATAATTAAAATAACGAAGGCTGCAATCACCCCAATAGCCAAATAAGCAATCGAAGGAATAATTCCCCAATGCTTAACGACGAGTGCTATAAAAGCCCAGATGACTACACCAGCATAAGCCGAATCGCGATATTTCCAGACGACTGTTCCAGTAATATATGCTGCAATCGGAAGAATGATCATAGACCAGTTAATTTCTGATAAGCCCAGGCCATTCCAGTCGTAGTAATTCAATGCTGCCGCAATATTTAAAACCGTAGCCAGGGTAATCCAGCCAAAGTAAATACTAAAGACGAAACGCTCCGGCCAGTAGTCAATCGCTACACCACTTTCCTTAATCTGAATCAGTAGTTTATTAATCTGATACAAACTAATCAACATAAAAATGATTACTCCAACGGTGATCCATAACCAGTTGTAGGAGGCAAAAGCCAACCAAAGTCCATTAGCGACTACATTCAGGCTAAACCAAATGCGCACCTTGTGCCATAATTCACTCTCTGATCGGTTCTTAACGAGTTGATAAATCGGGAAGACAATTAATCCCAAATAAATGATCCCCCAGATCGAGAATGCATAACCTGCCGGAACAATTAAAGGCTCTGTATCCACAGATGTGCGCCCTACCGGGCTATCGCCTAAATACCCAAGATTGCTTAAGGCGTAAAGAATGAACATAACGATGACTGCGCCAATAGAAAGGAAAATGGAAGAACGGTATTTCATGATATCCTGTTTGGTTCGCGGATAAAACAGAAAATACCCCATTTTGTTGAGGGGTTCCAAAAACAATATCTACATAGCGATCTAGAACTCCTGAATCAGGCGAGTACGTAATTTTTTCTTGTAATCCTGCAGTACCCAGTCTCTAAAGTTACGAGTACTATTGGTGATACAATAAGAGTATCGTCGAACCCGATCAGCAATATCATCATCGAGTAAACGAAGGAGTTCAAGAGAATTTGCAAAATCTTCGCTATTCTCTACAATCATTTGTAGGTGATGCTCCATAGATCGATCCAGGATAACGGAAGTTTTTAACCCTGCGGACATTACCTTTTTGTTTTCAGCAGAGATATCAAACTCAATTTCTTCTGTTTTTGCAAATCGCTGCCGAATATCATCAGGCATGATATATCGGAATTGTTGCTCAATCGCATCATCACTAATGATACTGTCAATGAAGTATTGTGGTGCTCGGAAAATCTTTTGCCAATCTATTTCTTTTGACCAAAGACCAAAACGGGCAATATTATTACCAAGGTCAATAACATCAAAAGTTGGTTTGTTTGGCAGTACACGCGAACCACGACCTATCATCTGGAAGTACAAACTTAAGGAGCGCGTAGCGCGATTTAAAACGATAGTCTCGATTGTTGGTTCGTCAAAACCTGTCGTTAGGATACTCACAGAGGTAAGGATCGCCCCGGGCTTATTCTTAAACCAGGTTAGAATTTCTTTACGTTGCTGTTTAGTATTGGTATTGTCCAGATGCCGAACATCAAAACCGGCGGCTTTGAAGGTTTCGTATACTTGACGGGAGGTATTGATACCATTATTGAAGATCAGCGTTTTTTTACCCATCGCCCGTTCTTTATAAGCTTTGAGTAATTTATTCTGCATCGAAAGACTGTTGTATAAGTCTTCAGATGATTTTACAGTGTAATCTCCATTGATACCGATTTTAAGCAAACCGCTCAATCCGACATCATAGGAATAGTTGACTGCTTTTGCCAGAAAGTTGTTTTCTACTAAGAAAGAGATACTACTTCCAACAATCAATTCCTGATAAATATCCTTCATCGGGAGCTTGATATTAGAACTTAGGGGCGTTGCTGTTACGCCAAGGATAAAGCACTCTTCAAAAAACTTAAATAACTTTCGAAAGGAATTATAATGCGCCTCATCAATAATTACCAATCCTACATTCTCTAAGGTAAAGATTTGATCATTCAGGCGATTATTCAAAGTCTCTACCATTGCTACAAAACAGCTGTAGTCATCCTGATCGGGTAACTCCTTAACCTGACTATTGATTACTTTGTTTTGTACACCAAACTCAGAGAGCATATTCGAAGTCTGACGACTTAGCTCAATCCGGTGCGTAAGGATGAGGACTTTCTTTTTCTTTTGCTTAATGTATTGGCGGGTAATCTCAGAGAAAACCACGGTCTTACCTCCACCAGTCGGAAGTTGATACAAAAGATTAAAATTGAACGGCTTTGAATCAAATCGATCAAAGATTTGTTTCAGATCCTCCTTCTGGTAATCATAAAGTTTTTTTCCTGATGATTTGTCAGGTACAATTGTTTCTTTCTCCATTATCGATGATCCACTGTGTAGGCAAAAAAAGAAGCTACAAAGTTACGGCTTATTTTCACTTGTCGAAAAATTTTATGGACTAATTCAGATTAAATTTTTGAACTTGATTATAAATCTTGTTTTAAAACTCCTTTTATAGCATTTACAAAAGCTTATCCTTTGCCTGCTTATAGTGATTTGATAGGGTAGAAAGAGGCTTTTCGGATTTTCTGAATCGTATAATTATTCCTACCTTAGGTAGCTTATCTATTTATTCATACCACAAAAAACACTCCTAAATGAAAAATCGATTTCCTAAGCATTATGCACTATATACACTCTTAGCAGCTGTTTTGATAATTGGTGCGAGTATCATTGCTAGTTTTCAAAAAATGACAAAAGACCCGGCAAGAGCATTTCTCGATGGATTAAGTGAAGAACAGCGCGAAAAAGTACAACATAGCTTTAACCACCTGGATCGAGAAAGCTGGCATTTTTTTCCGGTAGCAATGCTACCAAGGGGCGGAGTATCCTTAAAATCCTTAAACCGAAACCAACGCAGCCTTTTGGATGAATTACTAAAGCACTACCTCAGTGAGACTGGATATGACAAAACATCTCGTATCATGAATTTGGAAAGTGTGCTGGCTGAGTTAGAGCAAAATCCAAGCTTTAGAGATCCGGAGCTATACCATGTCAATTTCTTTGGACTACCAGAAGATGATGCCTGGTCCTGGACCTTCGAAGGACATCATATCTCTCTTAACTTTACGAATGTAAATGGAGCCATAGCGATGGTACCTCGCTTTTTAGGGGCCAATCCGGCGGAAGTGCCTTCTGGCCCTTTTAAAGGGGAGCGTGTATTGGCTAAGGAAGAAGATTTAGCTTTTGCTTTGTTATATGCGTTAAATCCTGAGCAGCGCAAAAAAGCGGTATTCCAAACGCATTCTTACTATGATCTTGCAACCTCTACTTCCTCAGAGGTAGGTCCTTTGCGTCCCGTTGGCATTTCTTACAAAGATTTAAATGCCAAACAACAAAAGATGCTGATGGGTATTCTTCAGGAGTACTTAAATACAATGCCGAAGGTACTTGCGCAAAAAAGACTAAATCAAATAAAGAATGAAGGCTTGGATGATATTCATTTTGGTTGGGCAGGAGCTACGGAAATGGGAGAGAACCACTACTATCGTATACAAGGAAAAACTTTCCTGGTAGAATTTGATAACTCACAGGGCAATGCAAATCATGTACATACCGTTTGGAGAGATTTTGACGGAGACTTTGGCCGGGATTTAATTAGAGAACATTACGAACATCATCATAAACACTAACTTTGTGCGGAAGGCTGGTTTCAAGGCCCCGATTCAGCGTTACTCCGATGACTGTCGGAGGTTGATCAGCGAATAAAAAAATAAGCAATGCCATTAGAACTTCCTGTAACTGAAAAAGAAATATCCAAGAAGGTTGGACACACTATTAAATCACCAATCTTAGTGAGCAACCTTACGGGATTAGGTATAGACAAAGAGGCGTTCTTATCATTCTATGGTCCTTTGTTCGCTGAATTGGCCTGGGATCCTTACGATGCTCGACGACTCAGGGTGGAATACCTGGCTAGTGTATTTCCTGCTGACGCAACGGAATTGCAAAAGCGATTACCTGATTATTACCTGGGCAAGAAAGATGGCCGCTCACTTAATAAATGGACCCGTAAGCTAAATGCTACTCAACGTGCTGCCTTTGACGAAATTCGCCCATGGCGGCGCCGCTCAGTTGCCAATTTTGTACTCAATGAAACCAAGCGTGGTATTAACGTAAAACGCAAGCCGGTCCCACAATTCGCGCAATCTGTCGACCAGATGGATGTCCGCTCCTTACCTCGAGTGTTTGAAGAATCTCCGCCCCATCATGTAGAAGTAGAACACTTTTATAATCTTCTTCGCAAGACCTTTCGTATCGTCCAATCTGTTCGCGCAAAGATTGGAAAGACCGTCAGGAAGATTAGCATGACTGCGCACTTTATGAGTGTACAGGCGACTACCGCGCATCCCGGAGATAACTCACCCGAAGGAGCGCATGAGGACGGGGCAGACTATATTATCTCTGCACTTGTGGTCAACCGATTAAACCTCAAGGGAGGACAAACTCAGATTATCGAGCGTAGCCCCGAAGGAAAAAAATCTATCATCTATCGTCGTATTTTACAACCTGGCGAATTTGTTTTTCAGGCGGATACCAAGGATGAAATCACCTATGGAACGGACCTCTGGCACCATGTAAGTCCTTTTCATCTGGCTCGCCCCGATGCAGGAGAAGGATGGCGGGATATCATCGGATTTGACATCATGGTACTCAATGATTGAGCAAGGAGGAGAATTCCAGCTTAAAAAGTGCTTTTTAGACTCAATTTTAACCCCTTTTTAATTTTTAATCTCGTCTTCATTCTAAATTTTCCCGTATCTTTGCAGCCGTTTTGAGCGAATGCTCACCAAAAAATAAATTACGATATATGTTATCAGTCAATAATTTGGGTTTGCAATATGGCAAACGGGTGCTTTTTGATGAAGTTAATCTCAAATTTACACGTGGGAATTGCTACGGTGTGATTGGAGCAAACGGCGCCGGCAAATCTACTTTCTTGAAAATCCTATCCGGAGATATCGATCCTAACCGTGGAGGCGTAGATTTGGAGCCTGGTAATCGAATGGCAGTCTTGAGACAAAATCACTTTGAGTACGAAGAAGAGCAGGTACTGAATACAGTGATGATGGGGCACAAAGAGATGTACCAGATCATGGAGGAAAAGAATGCTATCTATATGGATCCGGATGCTTCTGAAGCAGATGGTCTTCGGGCAGCAGATCTGGAGAATAAATATGGAGAGATGGGCGGTTGGAATGCAGAAAGTGATGCTGCTGAACTTTTAAGTTTGATGGGAATCAAAGAAGACCTTCATTATAAATATATGAAGGAATTAAGTGGCCCTGAAAAAGTTAAGGTCTTATTAGCTCAGGCACTGTTTGGTGATCCGGATATTCTACTATTAGATGAGCCTACTAACGACCTGGATGCAGAAGCAGTAACTTGGTTAGCAGATTTCTTAGCAGACTTCAAAAATACAGTAATTGTCGTTTCTCACGACCGTTACTTCCTGGACATGGTTTGTACGCATATCGTAGATATCGACTTTAGTCAAATCCGAATCTTTACCGGTAATTATACTTTCTGGTACGAGACAAGTCAGCTGATGCTACAACAGATGCAGAATAAGAATAAGAAAATGGAGCAGAAGCGTAAAGAGATGATGGAGTTTATCTCTCGCTTTAGTGCCAATGCTTCGAAGTCCCGACAGGCGACCAGTAGAAAGAAAGCCCTGGAAAAATTAAACATTGAAGATATCAAACCTTCAAGTCGAAAATATCCATTTGTTCATTTTAAAATGGAGCGAGATCCGGGCGATCAACTACTAAGAGTAGCTAACTTAAGCAAACGAAACTCGGAAGGTAAAGTGCTTTTTGCAAATGTGGAGTTTATCATGAACCACGGAGAAAAGATTGCGCTGGTAAGTAAAGATAGTTCGGCACTTACCGCATTTTTCGATGTGCTTGCAGGCGAGTCTGAAGCAGATAGCGGTACATTTGAGTTTGGACAAACGATTACGCCGGAGTATCTACCGAATGAAAATGAATCTTATTTCTCTGATGCAAACGATCTTGGATTAATTGATTGGCTACGCCAATACTCTGAAGAAAAAGATGAGCAGTTTATTCGTGGCTTCCTTGGACGTATGCTTTTCAGCGGAGAAGAAGTAAATAAGAAATCAAGTGTTTTATCCGGAGGAGAAAAAGTTCGTTGTATGCTGTCAAAAGTGATGCTGGCACATCCTAACTTCCTTTTGTTGGACGAACCAACTAACCACCTGGACTTGGAAAGTATTACCGCATTGAATAATGCACTTAAAGAATTCAAAGGCAATTTGATCTTTACCTCGCATGACCACGCTTTGATGAACTCAGTGGCAAATCGTATCATTGAGATTACTCCTAACGGAATCATTGACCGATTAATGTCTTTTGATGATTATATCCGTTCTGAAGAAATCAGAGCCCAGCGTGCTGCATTATATGGCGAAGAAGTAGCGGTATAAGTTATACCAGCCGCCAAATGAAAAGGGGAACAAGCTTGACAACTTGATCCCCTTTTTTATTTTTTCGCTGAAATATTTCGGCGCTCTTATCCTCGTTTACGAGCTGCTGCAAAAGCCTGATCTAAATCTGCGATAAGATCATCAATGTGCTCAATTCCAACACAAAGACGTAGTAGATCCTGCGTCACGCCAGCTGCCGCTTGCTCTTTGACTGTCATCTGACGATGCGTCGTCGAAGCAGGGTGGCAAGCTAAAGATTTAGCATCACCAATATTCACTAATCGCTTAAAGATCTGTAAGGCATCGTAAAACTTCTCTGCTTTCTTATAGCCGCCTTTAATACCAAAGGTTAGTAGAGAGGATGGTTTTCCATTACAGTATTTTTTGGCTAAGCGAAAGTACTCACTACTCTTTAGACCACCGTATCGAACCCATGCTACCTGCTTATGGTTTTCCAGATATTTCGCTACCGCAAGCGCATTATCACAATGACGCTCCATCCGGAGACTTAATGTTTCTAAGCCTTGAAGAATTTGGAAAGCGCTCATTGCTGCTAAAGCCGAGCCGGTATTTCTAAGTGGTACTGTACGGGCACGACCTATATAGGCTGCTGGTCCAAATGCTTCGGTATATACAACGCCGTGGTAGGAAGGCTCCGGAGTATTTAACCCAGGGAAACGATCCTTATGTTCGGCCCAAGGGAATTTACCAGAGTCAACAATAATTCCACCAAGTGTGGTACCGTGACCACCTATGTATTTAGTCAAGGAGTGGACAACGATATCTGCACCATAATCAATCGGGCGGATAACAGAAGGCGTCGCTACAGTATTATCAACAATTACCGGAACCCCTTTAGCGTGAGCAGCTTTGGCAATCTTTTCAATGTCTGTAATATTACCTGCTGGATTACCGATAGACTCACAATAAACAGCTTTTGTCTTGTCATCTATCAATTTAGCAATATCCTTCGGGTTGTCAGATTCCGCAAAACGCACTTCAATTCCTTGCTTAGGAAGCATATGTGCGAAAAGCGTATAAGTTCCTCCGTATAGTTGAGGAGCAGAGATAATGTTATCTCCCGCTTCAGCAATATTTAGGATGGCATAATTAATGGCAGCACTACCTGCACTAACTGCTAGTGCTGCGATACCTCCTTCGAGGGCAGCTACTCTTTGCTCCAAGACATCGCAGGTTGGATTCATGATCCGACTATAAATGTTACCTGGTACAGCTAGGTTAAATAAATCTGCACCATGTTGTGCATTGTCAAATTCGTAAGCGACCGTCTGATAGATTGGTACTGCAACAGACTTTGTGGTAGGCTCTGACTGATAGCCTCCGTGGATAGCAATGGTTTCTTTTTTCATTTGCTAGTTTTAATAAGGTTTGATAGTTAATATAGGAAGGTAATATTTGGCTGAGCGCTACCAAAGGTAAAGGCTTTTATGCGGTAATGCAAGTTAAGACTAATTCAACTTTTCAGGCAGTCCATTTCTGTAAGAAAGTCTCCAGCGTTCATTATAGATTGATTCGTACTCAATAATAAAATCTAGTTTTGGATCATGGATGAATTTGTGAAGCCTTCTACCCATCTTTATATCAGGCTTACTAAGTTTGGCCAGGTTAATAACTCTTTCGGGAGGGATCAATTGACCAATACTGATATTCGAATGTGTAAACTCAATGCTGTCTTTATCTTTAATGTTGAGATTGAGGTGAGTGGCTAAGTCCATTTGGAAACTAGAGTCGGCATATTTTATCTCTACTTTTTTAATCATTGCCGGCCCTATTCCGGTATTAACTAGATAGAATCCATAGCCAGTGGTATTTGTCCCGGCGTTGCCCATTTCCAGATAGGGGAAAACAGATTTGTACTGCTGCTCCCGGATCAATTGCGTTTGATAAACAAAAACTACAAGCGTACAGATGCTAAGGAAGATTGCGGTCAGGCTTAAGATTTTGTCACTATTCCAGAATCTATTATTCATACAAGTTATTTTTTTTGAAAGACGAATGATACAAGGCGTGGTGCTCCGTTCTCGTCACCTTCATCAAACCATTCTTTTAGTTCGACCAGGTTAAAGCTATGCATAAAGGCAGTATCCGTAAATTCCGAAATGTGATGGGTATACACTTCTAAGAAATGTGTTTTGCCATCAGGCGTTTCAAACTTTGCCTGACTACCTTGGTATTGTTTATTTGGGTGTAACTCAGAGATAAAAAAATATCCACCTTGGCGAAGCTTGTCAAAGGCTTGACGAAAGATAATGTGCAGGTCATCGATGTGTTCTAATACCAGACTGGAAGTAATCAGATCAAAGGCATTATTCGGTACTGGCCAAAAAGCCTTTAAGTCTGCCTGTAGGAAATGAACTTTTTCTGACTGGATTTTTGCTTTTGCAAGGTCAAGCATTTTCCTGGAAAAATCTAAAGCTTGAATATTAGAAGCTTTCTCCAGAAGCCATGTTGTATTTTTGCCGGTACCGCAGCCAAGTTCCAGCACTTCACTGAATTTCAATTTACCTAAAACTTCCTTGGTTACGATTTGATCGAGGTCCCTGGTTTTATTAAGATTATTGTCATAGCTGTCAGCCCATTGATTGTAGGATTGATCTATACTCATGATTAATTGACGTGGTTAATATAGTGATTCGCTGAGCTTATCCCGATAAAAGATCGGGATGACGGCGCTGAAATGGGGCTTCGAAAAATGATTTTGGGTTAAACAAAATCCTGTTCGTCATCCAGGTATAACATATCAATAAAGTCTTCCGCAAAATTCATGGTTTCAATTATTTTATGGACAGGCATTGCTTTTTTACGAGTATAAAAAAGAAAATGATTGCCCTGTGCTTCTACTGTAATATTTGGGTATTGGTTTAATAGTTCCAATGCAGGCTCTCGAAGCACAATCATTGCATCCGAAGATTTAGTTGATATCTGAAAGTTAGTATGAAAGTCTTTTAGATGAGGGAAGGGTTTTTGGTTCGAAACAAAAAAGTCTTTCATTTTAGAAAAAGCACCCTTGGGTTGAATGATAAAGTAATCCGTAAAAGCTTCTGTGCAGTTAATTTCAATTACGGAACTACTAAAGGTTTCCAGATCTTTGGTGTAAACAAAGTCATAAAAACGAATATGACCAGGGAAGTCAACCGTGTTTTGAGAAAGTACTCCAATCAGGCGTTTGGCTCCTTTAACCTGAAATAATTTGAAGCCTTTTAAGGATAAATCCTGTTCTGCAAAACTTACTCTTTTATTAAAGTTAAGCTGATACTCATTTGCTACCTGCCCAAGCTCCTGCATACGGTCACTCTTGAACATTTCATCGTAAGCCTTCACTAAATTATCAATTACCATTTCAAAGTTTTATTAAAAGTACAAAATGACAGTGCTGCATGTTCTCTAAATTATCAATTTTTTTTGAGGTCTTCATACTTTTTAGACAGACGTTAGCCGGTGGTCTATATTTTGAATGATTCGACTGAGTACTGAGGAGAATCAAATTTTGTTGGATTACTTACAGTAGTGATTACGGGTTCGGGCACTACAAAAAATGATTTATTATTTTTGCTTGAACCACGATAATATTATTAGCTATAACAACTCATAAGTACTCACGAAATGGATAAGGATTTATCAATACTTGGTCTACGTACCTGCATTTATTTAGTAAATGATATAGATGTTGCGAAGGAGTGGTATGCTAAGGCATTTGAAGTTGAACCTTATTTTGAGGAGCCTTTCTATGTTGGATTTGATGTAGGAGGGTTTGAATTGGGCCTGCAGCCACAAAAAGAAAGCGGTCAAAAAATACAATCTGTCAGAACCTACTGGGGCGTAGAAGATATTCAAGTTCAATATGAAAGATTACTAAAATTAGGTGCTACAATTGATGAGGCACCACATAGTGTTGGTGATCCGATTATGGTAGCATCTGTGATGGATCCCTGGGGTAATTTTATTGGGTTGATATTTAATCCACTTTTTAAAAAGCAGTAGCTTTTTCTAAAGTCTGTGAGGCTTCCTCTTTAATCATTGCATTAGGTAGTGTAAAAAAGATAGTTGTACCAACTCCAGGCTTCGATTCAAGCCACATCTCTCCTCCGTAGGCATTCACCACTCTTTTACAAAATGCTAAGCCGATTCCAGAGCCTTCATATTCTTCACTGGAGTGCAGTCGGGTGAACATTTTAAAAACTCTGTCCTGAAATTCTTCAGGAATACCAATCCCATTGTCCTTTACATAGAAGTAAGTCCCTTTCTCTTCTGAATGACCTTTTCTGATTTCAATAGCTGGAATTTCCGCCTTATTATACTTGATACCGTTCCCAATTAAATTTTGAAATACTTGGGTAATCAACATCGGATTAGCAACGATATAAGGTAATTGACAGGTACATATTTTTACCTGCTTTTCTTCTATTATTGAATGTAGGTTACTTTGAGCCTGAAGTGCTGATAAACTTAAGTTGAATCGTTTTTGTTCTCCCATGTCTTTCTCCGTAGAGCTATAACTCAAAAGACCATTGATAAGATTAGTTGCACGATGTGCGCTATTGATAATGAAATCAAGATACTCTTCCGTATCCTTATCATTTACTCCTGCTTGCCGCTTTTTTATAAGTTGAGCAAAAGCATGAATATTTCTTATTGGAGACTTAAGATCATGAGAGGCAATATGCGCAAAATCGGACAATTCCTTATTACTCAACTCTAACTTGGAAGCATAGGTTTTGAGCTGGAGTTCATTTTTCTCAAGCTTTTCGGATAATTGCTGTTTCTCGTGAAGGCTGGTTTGCAAAATATTTTGCCGCTCTTCTTCCTTTTTTAGAATCTGACGTAAATAAGGAAAGACCAGTATGGAAATGATCAGGAATCCGATTAGGCATAAGATTGCATTGCGAACAGTTTTGGCCTTTACTTCTTTGATGAAGTCATCAAATTGTCGATCAGCTTGTACATAAGCAATGATCTCCCCCTTTGAATTTTTGATGGGAGCAAAAGCCGAAAGCCAATGGCCATAATCATCTTCGTATAATTCTATTGTTCCTCCTTGATCAAGTGAACTCAATACTTCTTTAGGGAAAGAGTCGTAGCCATGTCTATAATAAGGAACATTGCTGCTAGTTGCGACAAATTCCAACGGTGGATAATCTTTGTCCGATTTTACAAAAGTGTAAATCGGACTGTTTAATTCATGAGCTTGTAAAGTAAGCTCTAATAAGCGATGTATATTTTGATAAGTTTCATTTTGATCGGACGCAGAGATGTTATCCTTATGGCTTAATGAACGTGTCATTAACTCGTGCGCATCGCCATCAATTCTCAGGGATAAATCTTTTACAATACCTTGTAGGTTCTGTAATACAATTTTTTCGGCATGATCAATAGAAGTATAGTAATCACTTACCAGGAAGTAGGTAAGCAAAGAAATTGCTGACAAGAATACGATCCCAATAATTCGGCGCCGCAAAGTACGCGCTTCTTTACCATTAGAACCTGAGGGAGTTGTTTTATTAGTTGGCATATTAAGAGCTTTGGATACTGATCTAAGACCAAGTATTATGCCATGAATTTATAGTGTTATGTGGCTTTTTTGCCTAATTTGTTCATATAATAACTTTTAAGCTTTTTTTGATAACCTGACATTGGGGCCTTATTTTTTATAAAAAACTACGCAGTGTCAATAATAGCAATACGAGTGATTATTGTTGAGGTTACAATAATTGAGTATTTGAAAAGTTAAAAAGAGGCATTCGAAAAGCTAAAAACACTTAGATGTCGGTGCTTTCTTTTTTAGAATTATTGATCTCCAATAATTCATCAAGATCATCAAGGAAGAGTCTCGTTGCTGAGCTGTTAGATGAAGTATACATTGGTTTGAATCGGACGCCGTCCCTGATTTCATCACAAATGTAGGAACTGTTGGCATGTATTTGTTGATTATAACTCTCATCAAAGCCAGTGATCATGATCAAGAATTCGGCATGCTTTTCCTTAAGTTCTGCTAATGTTTGACCATATAAAGGACTTTTTTTATCGATTGGATGTACTATCGTCCAGTTAAGTGGGAACAGAACGACTTCGTCCCGTTCTAAAGGTAGTGCAGTAAATATTCTTTTCATTTTTCCCTTTGAGTCTGCTTTTAGCAGGGATAAGATCACTCTTGCTCGTACATTAATGATTTTGTGATCTCGTCGATTGACAATTCTGAATTGAAAGCTATTGATATCGCTATAAGGAGTAAGCAAAGCCATTGAACTAAAGGCAATATTTGAACGTGGCCTGGAGAAACGGGCAAAAAACAAACCCGTAATCAGAGCAAAAGAAATCAGGCCTACCATTGCACATAAGGATGAAATGAAATTAGCAGAAATACCTTCCGGGCTAATTGCACCATAACCTACGGTTGTAAAGGTCTGAACACTAAAGAAAAAAGCATATAGAAAATCGCTCACAAAAGATCCCTTGGGTACACCATTTAACTGCTCAATTCCAACTAAAAGAAATAATAGAGCGAAAGTTATATTTAATCCAATAAAAGCTAGAAAGGTTAGCATCCCAAACCTATAAGCGTTCATGCTGATTAGGATCTGATAGGGATTCCAGTCAGAATATCCTTTACGAATAACATTAAAAGAACCATCCTTTTTGATTAGGCGATCTCCGGCCTCGGCTAACCGTGAACCGAAACCTAAATCTTCAGACTTGATATTTTTCTTTGCCATAAGTA
>JAHDHW010000017.1:13529-22531 GCA_020631105.1 Saprospiraceae bacterium
CTTACATCCCAAATATAGCATTTAACCTCTGGAGTTTTAAAAAGTTGAAAAGAATCAAATCGGATATCAGATTATTGAGCAGAAGTACTTTGATGATCCGCCAGTCAGCTTAAAAATAGCTAAAAAACTAACTGCTAATTACTTGGTTTCTGTCGGCTTTACGTAAGAAAGTAACTTGTATTTTATGTATCTTTGTACCTCCTGAAGCTACCAATCTGAATCATCCCTGCATTCAAACTAATCCGGCTATACTGCCAAAACTCAATTATTCAATTTTTTACTAGGTATGAAGAATTTGTTATTAACTGCATTATGCAGTATACTCTACGTAACAGGATACACACAGATCGTTAGTCTTTCTCCTTCTAATGTTGGGCCGGATGATCCAGTAACCTTGATCTTTGATGCTTCCGAAGGTAATGGAGAGTTAGCTGGGGCATCAACCGTCTATGTCCATCACGGTGTGGTTACGGATAGTCCAACAGGGACTGACTGGCAATATGTAATTGGTAACTGGGGGCAAGATGATGGCGTAGGAGAAATGACTCAAGTACCCGGTGAAACGGATAAGTGGCAAATTGAAATGACTCCCTCGATTCGTTCTTACTATGGTGTACCCGGTGGAGAGAATGTTTTCCGCTTATCTACTGTATTCAGAAGCGCTGATGGGAATACTAAAGGAACAATTGCTGCTGGGGATTATGGTTGGGGAACGGTTACTGGAAATGGAGATATCTACATTGATCTCAATGTCAATGATTTTGTCAGCTTTAATGCGCCACTCGGAGGACAGAGTTTTTTAGATAATGGTGAAAGCTTAGCAATCGAAGCCTTTAGTTCTTCTCCGGTAACTTCTATGGAAATATCTATTGACGAAGGAAGTGGCTATAATGAGGTTGCAAGTGTGAATAGTGGGACTACGATAAATTATAATTATAGCCCCTCTTCCACAGGTGTGATCTTTATCAAAGTGACTGCTACCATTAATGGAGAAGACCTGGAAGCCATAAATGAACATAACGTAATTATCAATCAGAACCCCGAAATTGCAGCCCTGCCTAACGGCCTGCTTCCGGGAATCAATTATAATGATACTGATGAAACCAAAGCAACCTTAGTTTTGGAAGCACCTGGTAAAACTTTCGCGTATGTCGTAGGAGATTTTACCGCCTGGAATGCACTGGATGCTTATCAGATGAAAAAAACGCCAGACGGAGAAATGTTCTGGCTAGAACTTGAGGGTTTAACTCCCCAACAAGACTACGTTTTTCAATACTGGGTAGAAGAAGATATCAAAATCGGAGATCCTTATGCAAAACAAACAGCAGATCCTTGGAATGACCAACATATCGATGAATCCATTTTTCCCGACCTTCCGGAATATGATAAAACAGAATATGGTATTGCCACAGTTTTGAAAACGGGACAGGCTGCTTATGACTGGGATGCTTCAGAAGATACCTGGGAACGTCCTGATGTTGATCATCTGGTTATATACGAGTTGCTAGTTCGGGATTTCATAGGTTCACACTCTTATGATGATTTGATTGATACGCTGACTTACATCAAAGGATTGGGAGTGGATGCGGTTGAGTTGATGCCGTTTAATGAGTTTGAAGGGAACGAATCCTGGGGTTATAATCCTTCTTACTTTTTTGCAACAGATAAATATTACGGTACTGCTGATGACCTCCGAAGGTTTATTGAGACCTGTCATCAAATGGATATCGCTGTAATTATGGATATAGTTTTGAATCATGCTTTCCGCCAAAATCCAATGGTTCAATTATACTTTGATTACCCTGCGGACAAACCAGAAGAAGATAATCCTTGGTTTAATCGCGAATACGTAGGGCCTTTTGCCTGGGGATACGACTTTAATCATGAGTCAGATTACACTAAACGTTTCATTGATCGGGTCAATAAATACTGGATCGAAGAATTTCATATTGATGGCTATCGATTTGACTTTACCAAAGGATTTACAAATAATTCACCAGGTGGGAGTATTGATGGTTTTGATCAATCTCGTATTGATATTCTTACTCGGATGGCGGATGAAATCTGGGAAGAAGATCAGGACGCATATATTATCCTGGAACACTGGGGACCATTCAATGAAGAACAAGCCCTGGCCGATTATGGAATGAAAATGTGGGCCAATCGAAGCTATGACTTTGTACCAATGGCCAATGGTAGTACAGCAGGTAACTTTATTAATATGGACCGGGAATCTCATGTGTCTTTCTTTAATAGTCATGATGAACGACGTATTGCTGAACATATGCTAACAGAAGGACAATCCGATGGAGCATATAATGTAAAAGATCCATTGATTATGTATGAGCGCGCAAAGCTGGCAGCAGCTTTCTGTTTCTTATATCCGGGGCCAAAGATGTTATGGCAGTTTGATGAATTAGGCTATGATATCGATATCAATTTCAATGGCCGTACTGGTAATAAACCTTTACCCTGGGGACCCAATAGTTTAGAGTATTACGAAGACCCTTTGCGACAACATATTTATGATGCCTATAAAGGGATTATGGACGTACGTAATCAACTTGGCCCGGATAATATGGCGGAAGCCAATACTAACCATAAAGAATCAGGCGCTACTCGTCGTTTAGTTTATGATCTTGCTGGAACGGATTTGGTGGTCATCGGTAATTTTGACCTGAGTAGCAATAATATAAATCCTGAGTTTACACAAACGGGGACCTGGTATGACTATTTCTCAGGTGACTCAATTAGTGTATCAAATGTCACGGAGAATATTGAACTGGAAGCTGGAGAATGGCACATTTATACTACTGATCGATTATCGGATGGCATGCCGGGCGTAGTAGAGGTTTACAGTAACCCGGTTACCATCACTCCTTATCCCTTTACCAAGGAAGATGAGATAGTCATCACCTTTGATGCAACAAAAGCTTCACCTGCTGGGACGGATGGTTTAGTGGACGCAGATAAGGTTTACTTCTTTTCGGGAGTAGTGCTCGAAAGCCCGACCAGTCTTAACCTTGAAAACACTGTCGGAACAACAATGGATGACGGCATTGGCGAGATGACGGAAGTGAGCGACAATATCTGGGAGATTACCATTACACCAGAAGATTACTATAGCCTCGCTGCTGACGAAGAAGCTTTTAAAATTGGAATGTATTTCCGTGATGCAGATAATGTCAACTTTGGAAAAGGCTTCCGGGATAGTGATATCTATTTTAACATTCAATCTTCTCGACCATTCATTACGGTCGAGCCAGAGGCATTCACGATTGATGAAGAGATCACCGTTACGTTTAACGCTCGTCGTGGCAACGGAGAATTGATTGGCGCAAATAAAGTGTATATGCACAGTAGCGTTGACTTGACAAATAGTACTGCTCCCTGGAATTCTGCCTGGAATAATACAGTAGGTAACTGGGGGCAAGACGATGGAGTAGGGCAGATGTCTCAAGTATCGGGCGAAGAAGACCTTTGGGAAATCACCCTGACACCCAAGGATTATTATGGTCTAGATAATGGCGATAATGCTTATTGGTTGGCAGCAGTATTCCGTAGTGCAGATGGAAATATAAAAGGAACAGGAACGCCTGGCGAAATTGAAAATGGAATCATCCATACCAACTTAGATTTCTTTATCCGGAATCAACTGGTAGTAAGTACAAGTGAATTATCAGAAACCACTCGACGAATAACTTTATTTCCTAATCCTACCTCAAGTAATTTGGGGATCGTATTAGATGATATTGACGAAACAGTGCATATTGAGCTTTTTGACCTCCATGGGAAACAACTCGCAAAGGATTTCTTTTTGTCTACTCCGGGCGCTGTCTATGAATTACCAGTGAATAAACTCGCTGCTGGTTTGTACTTCGTACGGATAACGGGGGCAGATTTCTCCGTCACTAAAGAGTTGGTTAAATACTAATCGTTAATCTTGTTTTTGAAAAAGCGGAACAAATCCAATGGTTTGTTCCGCTTTTTCATTTTTGCTATCTTGGATGACAAACAATAAATATACTTTATGAATCTTGCTAAATCCGTCCAGGAATATATTGCGAATAGCGGAGCATGGGAAGAGGCGCTTATCCTACTGCGAGAAATTGTAATAGATGATGAATTAGAAGAAACCATTAAGTGGGGCGCTCCAGCCTACCTCTGTAAGGGTAAGAATATAATCGGGCTCGCAGCATTTAAGGCCTATGTAGGGCTTTGGTTTCATCATGGCGCACTTCTCACTGATCCAAATCAAAAGCTAATGAATGCGCAGGAAGGAAAAACCAAAGCATTACGACAATGGCGGTTCCAGAGTATTGACGAAATCGAGTCAGATGCTTCTATCATCAGAGCATACGTGAAAGAAGCTATTGCTAATCAAAAAGCCGGAAAGGTCGTCAAGTCGGCTCCACGAAAACCCGCAGTTATTCCGCCAGAGTTAAAAGCAGCTTTAGCCGCAGATAAAAAGCTGGAACAATCCTTCCGTGCGTTTACCCCCGGGAAAAGGCGAGAATTCGCCGAGTATATCAGCGAAGCGAAGCGACCAGCGACTAAAGAAAAAAGACTGGAGAAAATAATTCCAATGATTCTTAGAGGAGAAGGCCTGGGCGATAAGTATCGGAAGGGCTAAAATTCCACTCGTTATTGCTTGCGGAAAAAAGCCTCAGAGACTAAACATACTACTTCCGGAAACACATGTCCAAATAAACCGTATCTTTGTGTTCTTTTTTAGGCTCTTCCAGTTGAGTGATAGGCAAAGGAGCTTTAAAACTGGAATAAATTAGTGATATGCGATTTGATGAATTAGGCTTAGTGGATCCTATACTAAAAGCACTTAAAGATAAAAACTACGTAGAACCTACCGATATACAGGCACAAGCGATTCCGCTGGTTTTAAAAAGACATGATTTGATGGGCTGTGCCCAGACCGGAACTGGTAAAACAGCAGCTTTTGCCATCCCGATTATTCAATTGATACATCGTATTGAAGGACGAGATAAAGGTAAACCAACCCTGCGGGCACTAATCATTACGCCTACTCGGGAGCTTGCGATTCAGATAGATGAAAACATCCGGGACTATAGTAAACATACCAACATCAAGCATACCGTCATCTTTGGTGGGGTAAAGCAAGGTAAGCAGGTTGAAAAAATCAAGCGAGGCATTCATGTTTTGGTAGCGACTCCGGGGCGACTGCTCGATTTGATAGACCAAGGTTTATTATCCTTAAATGATATCAAGCTCTTCGTTTTAGATGAAGCGGATCGAATGTTGGATATGGGTTTTATCAATGACATTAAGAAGTTGCTAAGAATCCTTCCGGATAATAGACAGTCTTTATTTTTCTCCGCAACACTTCCGGATAATATCATTCGCCTGGCGAAAACCATTCTCAAAAACCCCAAACGAGTAGATGTAAGTCCAGTATCTTCAACTGCGGAGACGATCCAACAATACTTGTATTATACTAATCGATCGACAAAGGACAACCTGCTACTCCACTTATTAGAGGATAAGCAAATGGACCAGGTCCTGCTTTTTGCCCGGACCAAGCGTGGCGCTGATCGCATCGTAAGAAAATTAAGCAATGCAAGAGTTAAAGCTGCTGCAATCCACGGAGATAAAGCACAGAACCACCGGCAAAAAGTATTGAAGCAATTCAAAGAGAATAAATTACGAGTATTGGTTGCAACGGATATTGCAGCTAGAGGGATTGATATTGATAAACTAAAGTTCGTCATCAATCACGATATCCCGAATGTTTCAGAAACTTATGTACACCGCATCGGTCGCTCAGGACGAGCCGGTGAAGAAGGTATTGCCATCTCTCTATGTGAGCCAGAAGAGAATGCCTTTGTACGAGACATCGAAAAGCTCATTAAGCAAAAGATAACGGTAATCAAAGATCATCCTTTTCCACAGACAGATAAGCCAATGACCGAAGCTGAAAAGAAAGAATGGAATAAGGAAAAACAACGCCGTAAACAAGAATTTTTTGCCAACCGAAAAAAACGCGAACAAGGAAAACGCGGTCGCTAAAAGAAATCTACGAAATTGCTTATCTTGTCTTAGAACAAACTATAAGCTAAATGAAAAACATCTTTGATGCCCAAGACGTCCAAAGTCTCGTAGATCGTATCAATCAACTCCAACCGGATACTGTGCCTCAGTGGGGCAAAATGAATTCAGGCCAAATGCTGGCGCATTGTGTTGTCGCGTATGATATGACCTTCACGGATAAGTATCCTCGCCCTAATGCGGTAGCTCGATTCTTTATCAAAATGTTGGCGAAGCCTCAGGTCGTTGGCCCTAAACCTTATCCTAAGAATGGACGAACTGCTCCGCAGTTTATTATCTCCGATGAAAGAGATTTTGAACAGGAAAAGAAACGACTCATTGACTACCTCTGGAAAACCCAAAAAGTTGGTGCTACAGAATTTAACAACCGCGAATCACATGCGATGGGTAAGTTGACGAGTGAGGAGTGGAATGTCCTATTCTCAAAGCACCTTGATCATCACCTGACACAGTTTGGGGTATAAATCATACCTATGAATCTTCCTAAGGATATTAATGAATTGCTTGAAGCTGGTGTAATCGATACATCGACCGCCGACCGTATCGCAGCGTATTATCAGGCAAAATCTTCGAATTCTGGT
This sequence comes from Saprospiraceae bacterium, assembly GCA_020631105.1. Lineage (GTDB taxonomy): Bacteria > Bacteroidota > Bacteroidia > Chitinophagales > Saprospiraceae > JAHDHW01. The sequence goes on from JAHDHW010000017.1 coordinate 20,192, forward strand.
AATAGGCTCTTTCTGGTATTCGGAATATTAGGCGCCTTATTGATTGGTCTGGGCGTTATACTGATCCTTGCTCATAATTGGGATAATCTTTCTCGTGGTGTCAAGACGGTTTTTGCTTTTTTGCCTTTGCTGATAGCTCAGGGATTATGTGCATTTACTTTGCTAAGAAAAGAAGACAGTGATACCTGGCGCGAGTCTACTGCTACCCTTTTATTTTTTGGAGTAGGAGCGTCGATAGCATTGATCAGCCAGATTTATAATATGCCTGGTCAATTGGAGACCTTCTTGCTGACCTGGGCGGTTCTGGTATTACCAATTATTTATATCATGCGGTCAAGTATGGTGTCTTTGCTCTATCTGGCAGGGATTACCTGGTATGCCTGCCTGACGGGGTATGATTATGGTGGTTCCGTTTGGAATTACTATTGGTTGTTACTCCTGGCAGTCTTGCCCTTTTATTATATGGAGAATCAACGACGACCGAATAGTAATGCGCTTGCTTTTCACCATTGGATGATTCCTATTTCTTTAACCATTACCCTGGGGATATTCGCAGATCGATATGATGAGTGGATGTTTGTTGCGTACATGAGCTTGATGGGCCTGTTTTACCAGATTGGTAATACTCCTGCATTTCAGGGAAAACGCTTACTTCGAAATGCTTATCGGGTGATCGGGGCTCTAGGGACCATTGCCATTTTACTGGTGTTAAGTTTTAGTTGGTTTTGGAAGGACTTGGTACGAGAGGCGAATGATTGGATGGGTATTTTTTATAGCCAGGAGATGTATTTAAGTATAGCTTTAACTTTAATAACGGGAGTATTAGCTTTTCGAAATGTTTCAAGAGCCAAGTGGCGTCGGATTGAACCTTTGACACCTGTCTTCTTAGTGTTCTTTATCCTTTTTTTAATTGGGACGCAAACAAGCATTGTTGCGTTGTTGATTAACCTGCTGGTTCTGGTAGTTGGGGTTTTAATTATTAGGAAAGGCGGTCAAGAAGATCATCTGGGCGTATTAAACTTTGGCTTACTGGTGGTGAGCGCTTTGATTTTTGCTCGTTTTTTTGATGCTAATCTGAGTTTTGTTCTACGTGGCTTACTCTTCGTATTACTGGGGGTGGGTTTCTTTTTTGTTAATTACCGGATGCTACAAAAACGAAAGGCCAATGAAGTATAAATCAATAATATTTCCTGCATTTATCATAATGGCGCTGGTGCAATTATATGTACCGGCAAGTATGATATGGAGCCAGGAATCCATTCTTAAAGAAGGCGAAGCTTTCAAGTTTCGAACTGCTCCGGTAGATCCTTACGATCCGTTTCGGGGGAAGTATGTTACACTGAATTTTTCGGCAAATGAATTTGTAAGCACTACAGATAAAGACTGGATGTACGGACAAAGGGTATACGTTTCACTAGGCGAGGATAATGAAGGTTATGCGCGGATTCTTTCGCTCTCTGAAACGGAGCCCCAGGGATCAGCGTACGTAAGGGCCAGCGTATTAAACCAATTTGACATTGGAGAAGGACGTAGGGTGACCATTCGCTATCCGTTTAATCGGTTCTATATGGATGAGTTTAAAGCCTATGAAGCAGAATTAGGCTATCGGGAGGCTCAGAGAGATACGACTCAGGTAGCTTACGCACTGGTGAAGGTCAAAGCAGGAGAAGCGGTGCTTGAGAATGTATTTATCAATGACGAACCACTGGCTGATGTTGCCCGGAGACGATTATCGGAACCTGAAAAATAATTATGAATCAATTGGAAAGTTATGAGTTCGAATAATCCTTCTCTTATCAAGAAGACCTTCTTAGAGATGATTCCGGTAGTTTTAGGGATACTAATCGCCTTATTGATTAACGGCTGGAAAGAAAGTTATGATGATCGAAAATTTGTCCGCTCTGCTCTTTCTAATATCTCAGAAGAATTAAAAGAAAATAAACAATTTCTGGAAGAAGGAATTCCTAAGCATGAAAGGATGATAGATACTATTTATCAGCATTTGGAAGATGAGATGACAATTGCGGAAATTCTAAATGCTGTTAATGGCTTTCAGATTACAAGTATTAAAAATACCGCCTGGCAATCTTTTCTAAATCAGAATATCAAGTTGATCGAGTATCCAATCGTATCTTCTTTGACTGATATTGAAGAAACGAAACAAGCAATGAATATTTCTATAAATAAGTTTATGGATTTTATATACAAAAATGCAAACTCTTCTGATCCCGATCAGAAACAGGTTTTTCTGATGATAACCGAAGACTTTTCGATTATGGAAGAAGATATATTGGAATATCATGAGGAAGCACTAGGGGCAATTGAACATTCTAATAAATA
>JAHDHW010000017.1:22631-54619 GCA_020631105.1 Saprospiraceae bacterium
GAAGCGTTCACCGCAAACACAGGTGTTGAATGCGAGGTGATCATCAGCTCCTCCGGAAAACTTACTGCTCAGATTTTACAAGGTGCACCCTATGATGTTTTCCTTTCTGCTGATATGAAATACCCAGAGCAGTTACTTAAAGCCGGTAAAACAATTGGAGCTCCAGAGATTTATGCAAAAGGCAATATGATTCTTTGGACCACACAGGCAGATTTACAGATAGAGCATTTAGCTAAGGCAAAAGCTCTGATTACTTCCCCTGATATTAAACACATTGCCCTAGCCAATCCAAAAACGGCTCCCTATGGACGGGCAGGATTAGAAGTACTTAATCGCCTTTCGCTTTTTGAAGAAGTAGAGCCCAAGTTAGTTTTTGGAGAAAGTATTGCTCAAACAAATCAATTTATCACGACTCAGGCTGCGGAACTAGGTTTTACTAGCAAGTCGGTTATTTATGCTCCGCATCTCAAGACTCGTGGACAATGGTTAGAGATACCTGATTCACTATATACACCAATTGAACAAGGAGCTGTTCTCCTGAAAACAAAATCAGCAGATTCTAAAGACGGTGCCAGCTTTTTAAAATTCGTACAATCCCCTGCTGCCACGAAAATTTTAAATAACTTTGGCTACCTAACTCACTAACTCACTCAACAACCAAATCAAAATTGTCCTGGCAACCATTATCGCTTACTTTTAATCTTGCACTTATCACTACAATTATTTTAATAGTGATCTCCATTCCTTTGGCCTATTGGCTAGCGTATTCTAAGTCTAAGATCAAACCTGTAATTGAGACATTGGTAAGTATGCCTCTCGTATTACCACCAACCGTTTTGGGTTTTTATCTACTGATTGCTTTTAGTCCTTCGAATAGTTTTGGACAGTGGTTGGATGAATGGCTGGGGCTTCAGTTGGTGTTTTCTTTTGAAGGCTTAGTATTAGCCTCGGTGATTTATAGCTTGCCTTTTATGGTCCATCCGATTCAGTCCGGACTGAGTAATCTTTCACCTTCGCTCAAGGAAGCTGCTTATGTCTTAGGGAAGTCGCGCACGACCACCTTATTCAAAGTACTCTTACCAAATATCAAACCTTCCCTGATAACAGGAACGGTTTTGGCATTTGCGCATACTATCGGAGAGTTTGGAGTAGTACTAATGATCGGAGGAAATATCCCTGGTAAGACTAAAGTAGCGTCCATTACAGTATACGATGAAGTCGAAAGTTTAAACTACGCAGCAGCGAATACTTATTCTCTTATTCTATTTGCACTCACCTTTGCGATCTTACTCGCAGTGTATTTAATCAATGGCCGCTTTACAGTCATCAATGAATAATCTTTGTACCTTCATGCTTAGATGATTCGGCTTCAACTCAACAAAAAACTTCATGCAGCGAATGGCGATATGGTCCTGGATATTGACCTTGATATTCAGCAGGGAACCTTTCTGTCTTTGTATGGAAAATCCGGAGCCGGAAAGACCTCCATACTCAGGATGATTGCAGGATTATTAAAGCCTGATCAAGGCGTCATACAGGTAGGAGCATCGACTTGGTTTGATACTGAATCGAAGGTGAATCTTCGTCCCCAAAAGCGGAAAGTCGGAATGGTTTTTCAGGATTACGCTTTGTTTCCCAATATGTCCGTTCAGGAAAACCTGGAATTTGCACTAACTGAGAAATCGGATAATCAAATCATTCAGGAGTTAATTGAAATGGTAGAACTCGGAGACCTTCGCCAGCGAAAGCCTGGTACACTATCCGGAGGACAACAACAACGGGTAGCACTTGCGCGGGCATTGGTTCAGCGACCTGAAATCTTACTGTTGGACGAACCTTTGTCAGCATTGGATCAGGACATCCGGAGAAAACTTCAAACGTATATCCTTGAAGTACATCAAAATTATCAATTAACAACGATTCTTGTTAGCCACGATATTCCTGAAATTGTAAAACTTACTGACCTGGTAATTCATCTGGAGGATGGAAAAATTATTCGCAAGGGTGCCGCCGCTGACCTCTTTAGTTCTGAACAGGAAGGAATCCTGGTAGAATCAAAGCTAATCGGAGATAAAATGCAGTTTGTGTTTTTAGTAGATGGTCGACCTGTAAAAGTCGAGGTACCTTTAGATCAACTACCGAATTGAATAGATTCTCCTTTCTTTTTGCAGCAATTCTGCTATTTTACCGTTCAATACCTTGATTGTTAATACTTACTAATCCAATCCATCATGCGAATCAAAAAAGCAGTTATCACTGCAGCTGCAAGAGGCGAACGACTTTATCCAGTGGCGGATACTGTCCAGAAAGCAATGCTCCCGGTAGTAGATCGGGACGGATTGACTAAACCTGCGATTCAGATTATAGCAGAGGAGGCCTTTGCTGCAGGTGTAGAAGAAATTGCGATTGTTTGTGCACCGGGAGATGAAGTACGGTATCGTCAAACTTTCGAAAACCTTCGCGATAATTTATTGAAAGCTTATAAAAATGTCAGTTGGGCAAAAACGGAAGCGGAGCATATCGAGCATTTACTTGATCGATTACAGTTTTGTGTGCAGGAAGAAACGCTAGGCTACGGACATGCTGTATTACAAGCAAAGGAATTTACCAAAGGAGAACCTTTTTTATTACTCCTGGGGGATCATCTTTATGTCTCTGATCATACTCAACAGAACTGTGCAAAACAGTTGATTAGTGTTGCAGAGCAACAGCAACAATCTGTTACGGCGGTTAACCGTACGCCTGAGTATCTGATTCATAAATACGGAACGCTCACCGGGTCGCTCTTAAGCGAAGGGGATGGATTATACCAGGTTAAGAAAATAATAGAGAAGCCTTCATTGAGTCAGGCAGAATTAGAATTAGAAATTCCGCATATCCGTATGGGGTACTATCTCTGTGTCTTTGGTATGCATGTATTGGAGCCAGTAATATTTGATATTCTGGAGCAACAGTTTGCGGATGGGGACGGAAAGGATTTACAACTTACACCCGCGCTACAAGCATTAGCTGATCAACAGAAATACCTTGCCTTAGAGATAGAAGGGCGACGCTATGATTTGAGTGCGACTCATGGCTTGTTACAAGCAGAGTTAGCTTTGGGACTGGCGGGGCAGCAAAGGGAAGAGTTGATGACTACTTTACTCCGATTGCTAGCGGAGAAATAGACCAGGTATATTGTAAAGCTTTTATCATTCCCAATCTCTGTAGAGTATGAATCCATTCATTCAAACAATAATTAGTGACGATCCAGATTTAAGGAATCGTTCCTTTCATAGCTTATGCAAAGGTTTATCAACCGCAGCATTGCTGGATTATTTAGCGGAATTAGATGACTTCCGAAGAAAAACGGAAAGTTTGTATGATGGAGTAAGAGCAAGTCTCTTCCTTTATGAAGCCTATCGATTTAACCTGGAAGGAGCTTCTGAAATTCCTTCCGTTGGATCAATTACCTATCCGGCGTATACAGATTTGTTAGAACGACGGTTTGAAGAAGCCATTGATCGTTTCCTGATGCAAGCCAAAGCAGAAGGCTTAACCGGAACATTGGCCAGCGGATTAGCTGAAGCGTATCATTTTCTGACTTTCCAATTATTAGCAAATCAAGTTCGAAAGAGTGTCCGCAGTAGTAAAGGAAATCGTTGGATGTTCCGTATTGGACACCTCGAAGAATTACCAATTAAAATTCATCCAAGCATACTTAATCGTAATCCGGGAGAAACTTTATATCCAGTATTGGAAGAGAAGACTTCGGTTCGGATGGACCTGACGCATAGCGGATGGTCAGATATATTTTTTCTGGGGATGGATTATCCGGAAGGTGCAAGGGTGATTAATGTCTCGGTCAACTTAGGCGTATATGGACGAGATGATCAAGTGCTGCCGCCGATTGCATCCTATTTTCGAGTGATCGAAGAACCCTTAATTCGCTTGACAAGTGTTGACTTAAAAGCAAGTAAGGATATTGATACGCTCGAGGATTTATTCAATTTCGGGAATGATTACCTGGGATTACTCAAAGCAGGCGTAATTGCTTCGGGAATTATACCTCCGGCTTTTGAAGGGACAAAACAGGCCTTACAAGAAATACTTAAACGCATCGTAGGGCAGGGGATGGGCTTTGAATTAGTGACCAAGGTAAATGATATCCCTAAAGGTTCCCGCTTAGCAGTATCGACCAATCTCTTAGGTTCTATCATAAGTGTGTTGATGCGGGTGACACAACAAACCAAACATTTGGAAGGGCCGCTTTTAGAAGAAGAGAGAAGATTAGTAGCCTCACGCGCAATTCTAGGTGAATGGATTGGTGGATCAGGAGGAGGATGGCAAGACTCCGGTGGAGTATGGCCGGGGATCAAGATTATTCAAGGGGCTACGGCTCAGATAGGGGACCCTGAATTTGGGATAAGTAAAGGTTGTTTGTTACCCCGGCACACGATACTCGAAGGCGATGATATTCATCCGGAGATTGATCAACGCTTAGCCTCTTCTCTGGTAATAATGCACGGAGGAATGGCACAGAATGTAGGTCCCATTCTGGAAATGGTCACTGAAAAGTATCTGCTAAGAAGTGAAAAAGAATGGAAAGCGAGAGAGGACATGCGAGAGATATTCGACAATATCGTAGATGCACTGAAAGAAGGAGATATTAAAAAACTTGCAGCGAATACTCAACGCAACTGGGATTATCCGATTAAGACGATTATTCCCTGGGCTTCTACCCGTTTTACAGAAATCATTATTGAAAAAGCCAAACAACGGTTGGGCAATGCATATTGGGGATTCTTAATGATGGGCGGCATGTCCGGAGGCGGGATGGGAATATTTGTAGATCCGGCAGATTATGCAAAGCATCGGGTAACTATTCTTGAAATTTTAAAAGAGACGAAGCAGGAGTTGAGTGCTTCCGCAGCTTTTGCAATGGAGCCAGTGGTTTATAATTTTGAGATCAATCATAAAGGCTCTTACTCCTATTTACATAAAGGACAGCAGGCACTGATGCCGACAGATTATTATCGTTTGTTAATGCCACAGGATGTACATCGGACTGCGGAATTACCAGATATCCGAAAAGTAGAATATAATCTCTTTACCACCACTGCAAGTGGTGACGAAAGCCAATTATTGCCGCTAATGATGAGTCACCTTTTCAAGGTTTCTCAGGCGGATTTGGGCGAAGCCCAATCAGCGCAGGATCGACTAGCGAATGAAATAAAAAATAAAAATGGTTTTGATTTTATCCAACACGAGCAGTTACGAAAGGATTTAATCAAAGGCAGAATAGGACTGTCCCGGAATCGACTACCCGCGGAGACACAAATAGAAGATGTACCAGCATCCGCCATACAATTTCTCGATCAGGTAAATAATGAATCCGGCTTAGGACGGGAAGCATTAAAAGCTGGTAAAGTAGGCGTGCTAACTTTGGCCGGAGGAGTTGGGAGCCGCTGGACTAAAGGCGCCGGAGTGATCAAAGCGCTCAATGCCTTTGCAACATTTCAGGGGAAACATCGAAGCTTCGTAGAGATCCATCTCAATAAAACTCAGCAGAGTACCGCAAAGTATGAATCCGTAATTCCGCATTTAATAGCGACTTCTCATTTGACACATTCAGCAATTGAAAATGCAATAGAGCGAAACGAGGGTTTTGGATTTAATGGACCAGTCTTTCTTTCTCCCGGTCGATCAATTGGGCAGCGCTTTATTCCGACTGAGCGAGATCTTCGTTTCCTTTGGGAAGAAACGCCACAAGAAACTTTAGATGAAAATAAGCAGAAAGTACAGGACGCCGTTCGGGCGGCATTGATTGGCTGGGCGAAAGGTAAAGGGGAAGGAAGTGATTATGTGGATAACCTGGCCGCTCAACGGTTTAGCCCCCTAGGACATTGGTATGAATTCTCAAACCTTTTGCGAAACGGAGTATTAGACAAAGTACTTTCGGAACAGCCACAACTCGAAACGCTGATGTTACACAATGTTGATACGCTAGGGGCGAATTTAAATCCAGCGGCTCTTGGAGCTCACTTGAGCAAAGGGAATGCATTGACTTTTGAGGTGATCCCAAGACGTATTGAAGATAGTGGTGGTGGCTTAGCCTTGATCAATGGGCAGCCAAGAATACTAGAAGGCTTAGCACAACCAAATGAGGAAGATGAGCTGAAGCTGAGTTATTATAACTCAATGACAACCTGGATTCAAATTGATGCGGTTTTGAAAGTCTTTGGCTTAGAAAGGACAGATTTGAATGATTCAGAGAAAGTAGATGAAGCGGTTCGTCAATTGGCGCAAAGAATGCCGACCTACGTTACGATTAAGGATGTCAAATATCGCTGGGGTAATGGACAGGAAGATATCTATCCGGTAGCCCAGATTGAAAAACTATGGTCGGACATGACCGCATTAAAAGATATCAATTGCGGTTTTTTGGTGGTGCCGCGTAAGCGAGGGCAACAATTAAAGTCACCAGATCAATTGGATGCCTGGGCTAATGATGGAACGAAGGATTATGTTGCTAGTTTATGTGGTTGGGAATAAGCATTAAATGCACCCATAAAAAAGGCGACAAGAAATTAATCTTGCCGCCCATATTTATTTTAAAACTTGTTTGATTAAAACAAGGATTTCATATTTACTCTTTCGCTAACAATCTTGTCGATATCTGCAATAGCAATGCGCTCTTGTTGTAGTGAATCTCGCTCTCTGATTGTTACGGTGTCATCCTCCAAAGAATCAAAATCAATCGTGATACAGAAAGGTGTACCGATTGCATCTTGCCGACGGTAACGACGACCAATTGCATCCTTTTCATCATACTGACAAGCGAATGACAGCTTCAGACGATCGAAAATCTCTCTTGCTTTAGAAGTCAATTCTTCTTTGTTTTTCAATAATGGCAATACAGCACATTTAACTGGGGCCAATGCCGGGTGCACTTTTAGTACTGTACGAGTAGAATCTTTACCATCTGCATCCGGGACCGTTTCTTCTACTAGCGCATTCGCCATAGTTGCCAAGAACATTCGATCGAGACCAATTGAGGTTTCGACTACATATGGCACATAACTTTCATTAATCTCAGGATCAAAATACTGAATCTTTCTACCCGATAATTCCTGATGCGCACCTAAGTCAAAGTCTGTACGAGAGTGAATACCTTCAAGTTCTCTAAAACCAAATGGGAACTGAAATTCAATATCTAAGGCAGCGTCCGCATAATGCGCCAGTTTTTCATGATCATGATAGCGTAGTGCTTCAGCTGGATGAATAGCCTGGTGCCATTTCATTCTAGCCTCTTTCCAGTATTCGTACCATTTTTGTTGTTCGCCAGGTTTAACGAAAAACTGCATTTCCATTTGCTCGAATTCCCGCATACGGAAAATGAATTGCCTTGCAACGATTTCATTTCTGAATGCTTTACCAATTTGTGCTATACCAAAAGGAATTTTTTGGCGCGTTGTTTTTTGAACGTTCAGGAAATTGACAAAAATACCCTGAGCTGTTTCTGGTCGGAGGTATAACTTACCCGCTTCGCCAGCGATTGTACCCAGCTGAGTGTTGAACATCAAGTTGAATTGACGAACTTCGGTCCAGTTACGAGAACCACTCTCCGGACATGCAATCTCCAACTCTTCAATTAGGTTTTTTACATCCTCTAAATCTTCATTGGTCAAAGAAGTGTTCAATCGAGTAGTGATCGTTTTTGCTTTTTCCAAATAACCCATCACACGAGGATTAGTCGTTTTATACTGTTCTTCGTCGAAGTCATCACCAAAGCGTTTTCGTGCTTTTTCGATTTCTTTTTCTGCTTTTTTAAGCACTTTTCGTTCTACATATTCTTCGACTAATTGATCTGCACGATATCGCTTTTTGGAATCCTTATTATCAATCATCGGATCATTAAAGGCATCAACGTGTCCAGAAGCTTTCCAGGTTTTAGGATGCATAAAGATGGCAGCGTCAATACCTACAATATTTTCGTGCATTTGCACCATTGCTTTCCACCAGTAAGCTTTAATGTTATTCTTAAGCTCCGAACCATATGGACCATAATCATATACAGCAGCCAGCCCATCGTAGACCTCACTAGATTGAAAAATGAAACCATATTCTTTACAGTGAGAAACCAATTTTTTAAAATGATCTTCGGACATTTTGATCTGATTTAAATATTTTAAATTATTAGACGGTAATACGTTTCAACGATTTATTTAGTTCCACTTAAAGGATCTAATTAAAAATCACTCTGGAAATGGAATACGACCTCCGGGAAGTTTTCCTGAGCCATTTTTAAGGTCCAGGAGCTCTCAGCCATAAAGACTAGTTTTCCATCCTTATCTTTAGCAATGTCCCGACGTCGTCGAGTTAAGAATTCTTTGAGTTTGGCTGGGTCATCACATTCGATCCAGCAGGCCTTGTGTAAGTTCACAGGCTCGTATGTACAGGATGCGCCATATTCGTTTTTCAATCGATATTGAATAACGTCAAACTGAAGTGCACCTACTGTACCGATAATCTTTCTTCCGGTTTCTTGCTTTATGAAAAGTTGCGCAACACCTTCATCCATCAACTGAGTTAAGCCTTTGGCTAATTGCTTGGATTTCAATGGGTCGGCATTATCCACATAACGGAATTGCTCCGGAGAGAAACTAGGTATTCCTTTAAAGTGCAACTGTTCTCCTTCCGTCAGCGTATCTCCAATTTTAAAGTTACCACTATCATAAAGGCCAATGATGTCACCTGGAAAAGCTTCATCAACGACTGATTTTTTAGCCGCCATGAAAGCGGTCGGATTCGAGAACTTTATCTTTTTATTATTGCGGATGTGCAAGTAATTTGTGTTTCTTTCAAAGGTGCCACTACAGATTCGTAAAAAGGCAATACGATCCCGGTGCTTGGGGTCCATGTTTGCATGAATCTTAAAAACGAAGCCCGAGAATTTATCTTCATCCGGATTGACTTGTCTTTCTTCGGTTATTCTTGGTAGGGGAGTAGGAGCAATTTCTACGAAGCAATCTAATAATTCTTTTACCCCAAAATTATTAATAGCGGATCCGAAGAATACCGGACTAAGTTCTCCATTGAGGTAAGCCTCTCGATCAAACTCAGGATAAACCTCTCTTATCATTGTTGTTTCTTCACGGAGCTCCGCCGCTGCTGCTTCGCCGATATGGTTTTCCAATTCTGGATTATCCAGGTCTGTAAAGGCAATCGTCTCTTCTTCTGTCTGCTTCCCATGAGCACGGAACAAGTTGAGTTGTTGCTCATAATTATTATACACTCCTTTGAAGCGTTGCCCCATACCAATTGGCCAACTCAAGGGGGTTACCGTTAAACCAAGCTTTTGCTCTAGTTCATCAAGCAGGTCAAATCCGTCTAATCCTTCCCGGTCAAGCTTGTTGATAAAGACAATGATTGGGGTATTACGCATCCGGCAGACTTTGACCAGCTTCTCAGTTTGTGTTTCTACACCTTTTGCAACATCAATCACAACAATCACGCTATCAACTGCCGTAAGAGTTCGATAAGTATCTTCTGCAAAATCCTGGTGACCAGGAGTATCGAGAATATTTATTTTTTTGTCGCGATATTCAAAGGCCATTACGGAGGTAGCAACAGAGATTCCCCTTTGTCGCTCGATCTCCATAAAATCAGAAGTCGCACTTTTCTTTATTTTATTGGATTTTACTGCACCAGCAATCTGAATAGCCCCTCCGAAGAGTAATAGTTTCTCTGTAAGCGTAGTTTTTCCGGCATCAGGGTGACTAATGATTCCGAAGGTTCTACGAATAGAAATTTCTTTTTTTAAGTTTGCCATATTGACGAATAAATTGTCTTTGACCAATTTAGTGGTCAAAAAAGAATCGCAAAGGTACCAATTTTGGATGATTTTAGCCGCTTGATTTGATATAAAGTGATTGTAAGGCAAAGGGTGGAAGGCATCTAGGACTAAATCCATATTTTTTTATTATTTTTCCCTTTCAATAAAGGAGTTCTTGCAATACCCTCTTTACACTACTTAGCTTATTGAGCTTAGTTGGAAAACAAACTTTTTTGCCAGGACAATTTGATCTGTGGACCAGATTGCCCGATTAAACAAACAACGACAAGTACATTATGGTCGAACTTGCCGGAATTATTATTTTAGGAATATTTGCTCAATGGATCGCTTGGAGGACAAGTTTGCCTGCGATTCTTCCATTAATCATTATTGGTTTATTAGTCGGACCCGTCTCTACGATGTGGACCTATGATGGTTCAAAGTGGATCGAACCGATATATCAGCCAGATACGGAAAACGGGATTTTCCCGGGGCACTTATTATTTTATTTTGTCTCCCTTTCAATCGGAGTGATTCTCTTTGAAGGAGGTTTGACGCTTAAGTTGAAAGAGATAACCGGGCTGAGAGATGCCATTTTGAAATTGATTTCTATAGGGTCTTTGGTTACTTTCATAGGTGCAGGTATTGCAGCACATTTTGTCATGGGGATTACCTGGCAGATGTCTTTTTTGTTTGCAGGACTGATTATCGTTACGGGGCCGACAGTAATTGCCCCCATTCTGAGGAACGTCCCCCTGAGCAAAAATATAGGTACTGTCCTAAAGTGGGAAGGGATATTGATTGATCCGATTGGAGCTTTAGTAGCAGTATTAGTATACGAATTTATCAAATCTGGGGAAGGCGGAATGTTTACCTTTCATGCGCTTCAGGAATTCGGTAAGATTGCTATCATTGGAGCCAGTATAGGCTTTACCTCTGCATATCTTTTGTATTACCTGATCAAAGAAAAACTAATTCCTCACTACTTAATGAATGTATTTTCATTAGCATTGGTTTTAGCTGTTTTTGTAGGCTCGGATATTCTTGCTCATGAATCTGGACTTTTATCTGTAGTGGTAATGGGGATGGTTTTGGGTAACCTGAATCTTCCGGAGGTCAAAGACATTCTTGACTTTAAAGAGTCTTTGAGCGTTTTATTGATCTCTATGTTGTTCATTTTGCTTTCTGCCAATATGGATATGTCTCATTTAGAGTTATTATTGGATTGGAAATGTTTACTCTTGTTTTCTATCGTCGTCTTCTTATTGAGGCCTCTTGGGGTTTATTTGAGCACCATCGGTAGTGAATTAAGTAATAATGAAAAAGCCTTTATCAGTTGGGTTGGCCCCAGAGGTATTGTAGCAGCCGGTATTGCTTCGCTTTTTGGGCTACGACTCGTTGAGCAAGGTATCCCTGGGGCGGAGTATATCACTCCGCTTGTGTTTATGATTGTTTTAGGGACCGTACTGCTGAATGCTACAACTGCAAAAGTAGTAGCGAAGTGGCTGGGTGTAGTATTAGATAGCTCTGACGGGGTAATGATTGTCGGGATTAACCGTGCCTCAAAATTTATCGCAGAATATCTGCGTAACTCTGGCCGTAGTGTTGTATTAATCGATAATAACGTAAACAGCGTGCAAAATGCGATAAAAGAGGGACTTCCCGCGTACAAGCATAATATCTATAATGATCAAATCGGGGATAATATTGAATTTTTGGATGTTGGATATCTATTGGCGATGACTAGTAGCCCGGAGGTCAATAATTATGCGGTCAATAAATTTCGAAAAGAATTTGGTGAGAATGGGACCTATCGATTGATCTCTCCTGAAGAGATGAAGAAAAATGAAATTCCTTCTGAAGGTTTATTCTCGAATACAGATGATTATATCAACCTTGGCGAGGTGGTTCGAGACTTTCCGAATTATCATGAAATAGTACTCGATTCACAAGCTCACTTTGAAATGGCTGTTGATAAGATACATAGTATAGTAAAAAGTATTCCTTTGTTTCTTAAGAAAAAAGACAATGGGAAATTACTCATCCTCACGGCGAAACTTGGAGATTTATCTATTGAATCGGGAGACGTTTTGATTTATGCTGGGCAAGAGATTTCTTTTGATGATATTGAGGCAGAAGGAGTAGAGGCTCCTGTAGATCAACCTTCTTAAGAGGTATCACTACCTTAAAAGGGTAAGATCACCAGTGAGGATTTTTTCGGTTCCATCAATAAATTGAACGGAAGCGACCCAAATATAAACACCAGTAGTGGGAATATCCCCTCCCGGGATTTCTCCATTCCAGATAAAAGAGCTCAAATCTGAATTGCCTGTTGTACTTGTATGAACGAGCCCTCCCCAGCGATCATAAATGCTAAGAGAATTAATGATAGTGCCGGGTTTGCCTTGAATGAAAAACTCGTCATTGATGCCATCATTATTAGGAGAGAAAGCATTGGCTGCAAATACCTCATAAATTTGCCGGACTTCAATGTTGATGCTATCTGACTGCGTACAGCCGTTTTCATCAGTAACTTTTAGGTGATATGCTGCACTTTCGAGTACGATCTGGTTCAATACTGGGCAGTCCGTACAACTTAGGACATTTTCTCCGTCAGTAGACCATTCATAGCTTACATTCTCGGCTGTAATCCCGGGGTCAATACTAAGAACATCTCCCAGGCTTAGTATTTTATTCTCTCCGAGGTCTAACTGAAAACTCTGATCCACAGCGACCACTTCAAAAGTTCTGTCGATAACTTCGCAACTATTGACGGCATTTACTTCATAGATACCGGGTTCGTTTACTTCCAGGATCGGTCCTGTCGTCCCATCATCCCATGTATACGAAAAAGCACCTTGCTCAAATGTTGCATCGAGCAATAGAGGTGTTTCGGGACAAAGAGAAACCACCTCAAAAGTCTCTGTTGGTAAAAGTAAAGGCGTGACCTCAATTATGGTAGAATCATTTCGTGCGATGGTCTTCGGATCATCCGAAGTATCAAAGTAGCCAATGGCCGGAGGAAGATTTAATAATTCTGCCTGACTCTTATAAATGCCACCATTGATATCTCCAATTGCAACTTTTACTTTGAAGCTGTCAATGTTTGGACTGATGCTCATATCGTCAATTATTAACTCAGAGCTATTGATGCCACTAACATTTCCCCCGTATGGGTTATCAAATATTTCAAGGACCGTAAACCCCGGAGGAAAATAACTTTCGAATCGTACAGCCTCTTGTAAGATTTCAGAGGTGTTTGCCAATGTAAATGTATAGATGACTTCAGAGCAGGAGGTTGTTATTGGAGGGTCAACAGATTTTAGCATTTCAATGCGATAAGGACAGTTGCAGCCGTCACTAGCTGCGGCTAATGGTCCTTCCAGCAAAAAAGTACCGGAGCCAGTCGTCTTGTCTATTTGATAGAGCGCCTTAATGCCTGGCTCATTTAAGTGCTTTGCATATCCAAATAAATTACCAAAGGAATCAAAAAATAATGCAGCCATCGCTTCAATATCAGTACTAACGGGATAGGTCGTGTCGTCTACATCTCCGGTATTTAAGTCAATAGTAACCAGGCGTCCATATCTTCCGTCATATCCGTAGAGTAAGGTGGTAAGTGGATCAAAGGCAATATCCAGCGAATAAAACTCATTCCCTGAATCCGTTACCAATGGAATAATGGTCAGGTTATAATCAGGAGATTCCAGGTCAAAAAGTAGCATGCTTTTGCTTCTCCAGGCGCCAGCCCCTGTTTCTCCACTCAGGACAACCAGATACCTTCCATTTGTAGTAATATCTCCGGCGTTATACGCTGCTCCCGCATCCAGTTCATCATAATGTTGAATGAAGGTAGCGTTACCAACTGCATCTACTCGATAAAGATCTTGTGTGTTGTTTGCGATACCGTAGATATAGTCCTCGTCACGGCGATAACCGATAGCATTCAGATAAGGACTTTGCACAATTGAGAATTGATTGAAATTAATCTCTGCAGATTGCCCGCCGTCAATATCAACGAAATAGAAATGGCTGGAGTCAGCATCTTGCGATAAGGTAAGGATGAAATCTCCAGAGCAAACTAGCTCCTGAGCAAATAAAGCAGAAGACAAAAGAAGACAGCAGGAGAGATGGAAAAGCCGACTAACCATTCTTAAAGTTAGTCATAAATACCAGAAAAAAACGTCCTTAGGATCGCTTTTGATTATTCGTATAGCTTTCTGTCGGTGATTTTCTTTTCTAGATTAGGAGCGGTTGACCCTTTTTCCAAAGCTTTCTGCCAATAAGAGATTGCTTCTTCTGTGTCCTTCAGTTGGAAAAGAACATCGCCATAATGTTCAAGCACTTCTGGTAATTGATCACCTCCGTTTGAGATCGCCTTATTGATCCATTCTTTTGCGGCTTTATATTCTTTCATCCGATAAAGAATCCAGCCATAGGTATCCTGAAAACGTGGTTGGTTTGGTGCCAATTCATTAGACAAGGCAGACATGGATTTTGCTTTTTCCAGATCATCACCTTTCGCAGCAAGAAAATAACTGTAACGATTAAGAACCATAGGATCGTTAGGATTGATTTTTAGTGCTTTATCAAAAGATTGATACGCTTTGTCAAATTGTTCTAGTTGGAAATACTCCGTAGCAAGGTGGTTATGAATATCGATTTGTAAAGCAGGGTTTTTTCTAGACATCAATAAGGCCTGATGCAAACTATTGACTGCGTCCCGATGTTTCGCATTACGGCCAAGAGCCAGACCATTGAAGTAATATCCCATTGCCTGATTCGGGAAACGATCAAGCGCATCTTCTGATACTGTTAGTAGTTCCTCAAAATTTTGCTGTTCGAGATGAATGTACATTACCTGTTCCCATACAGGAAAAATGGATTTATTGATGTTGATTGCTTTTTGATATTTACGGAGTGCACCTGGCTTATCTCCGGAATAATACAAAAGATCACCTAGCGCGGCATAACTTTTTGCTTCTCTGGGGTGAGTGGCCTCCAAAAGCTCCGCAAGTTCTATCGTCGTAATGGTCAACTCCGGTGAAGCTGCGCCATTAGCAACTTGATCAATATATGGATAAAGCTCTTTGATCTTTAGGTCAATATTGACATCATCTTTTTCGAATAAAGGTTTGAGTTCATTCAAATAGCTAATATCATTGGAATTGCCTTTTGTACTTCCGGCTAATGCTATACTTGATTTTACATCTGCCGGATCGACTTCTAGAATACGCTGATAGACTGCCTTTGCTTCTTCTATATCGCCCATCTGCTCATGAAAACCTGCGAGCATATGGTAGTAGTCAATATTTGATGGGGCGTAACGAATGAGGTTTTCCAATTCGTTAGCGGCTTTTTTCTTATTCCCCATGCCTAGATAGATGCGGTGTTTGCGAGTAGAAATATCTTCGTGTACTCCAAAATTTTTCTCCATATCGTCCAGTACCTTAATTGCTTTTTCGGGGTTTTGGGCTTTGACATGAACGTAAGCTAGCTTTTCGTAATAAAAAGCATCCCGAGGATATTCTTTAAGCAGTTCGGTATAAAGTTTTGCCGCATCTTTCTGTTTACCTGCATCTTCGTAAAGACCACCAAGGAACATTTGATACCATTGATTATCAGGAGAGAGTGCAATAGCCATTTTGATGGACTGGAGCGCCTTATCTTTTACATCTAAAAAATCATAGATACGAGCTAATTCGTAAGCTGCGGCATGATTAGTTTTATCCCTTTTAAGGACTTCCTTAAAGAGGGTGGCAGCATTTTCGTAGTTTCCGAGTAGCTTTTCTTTAGTGGCATCGATAAATACTTTTTGGGTATTGACCTCTTCCTCGGATACTTGGAATTGAGCCTGAGAAAGTTGACTCAGGCTAATAAGACAAAAAAAGAATATCAGGCGCAAATAGTTCATATTGAGTACTTTGAATAGTCTCCGATGCTAATTTCGGACTTTTTTCCTTCGAATTCAACGAGGTTGCCCAGCATAGAGTTTTCAAGGTTTGCATTTTCAATAGTAGTGTCACTTTGGATCACACTATTAATAATAACGGAGTTATCGACCTTTGAATTATTCCCAATGGAAACATGTGGGCCAATAACTGAATTTTTAATAACGGTGCCTTTACCAATATAACATGGTGGAATGATTACGGCATTGTCAACAGTAGCGCTAGGATCGACGAGGGTTTCCTTGTCTTTTTTGATCTCTAAAATTCGAGAATTCGTATAGACTACATTGTCTTTGTTGCCACAATCGAGCCATTCTTGGACAGAGCCGGGCTTGAATTTCATGCCTTTTCCTTTCATATTTTCGAGGGCACTGGTCAATTGAAATTCTCCTTTGTCTTTGATGTCATTATCTAGTAAATACTGTAACTCATCTCGGAGTATATTGGTGTCTTTAAAGTAATAAATACCTACAATTGCGAGGTCAGATACGAAGACAGGCGATTTTTCGACGAAATCTGTGATGATATTCTCTTCATTTACTTTTATGACTCCATAAGCAGATGGGTCTTCCACTTTTTGTACCCAGATCATACCATCAACAGCAGCGTCTACTGAGAAATCTGCCTGAAATAAAGTATCTGCAAAGGCGACAAAGGCAGGGCCTCCCATGCTATCTTTTGCACAAAGTAATGCATGTGCAGTACCGAGTGGTTCATCTTGAGTGTAAACAGCACCTTTGGCACCTAATGATTCTGCAATTTCGATGAGATCTTTCTTTACCTGTTCTCCGAAATCTCCGATGATAAAAGCAATTTCTTCGATAGCTTGGCCATAAGAACTAGCTAAATCTTCGACAAGTCTTTGAACCATAGGTTTGCCGGCGATAGGAACTAGTGGTTTGGGTACAGTAAGTGTATGCGGTCTTAATCTGCTGCCGCGGCCGGCCATTGGAATAATAATCTTCATGTGTGTTTTTCTAGTGTTGGTTTAAAAATAGTTTTAATTATAGTACGGACGAAAGTATGAATTGTTGTGTAAGATATGCTTATTCAGCGTACGTAAGTACCTTAGCTCAAATTCCGATGTTTGTCGGGATTTGAGCTAAGGTATGGAGATCTGCGAATAATTATGGTCGTCCTAAGTTGTCTGTTGGAAGGGGCTCTGGGTTATAATTTGTTAGAGTATAAAATTACTCCACAATAGTCAATTTAAGCATATTCGTACGGTGACGACGATGCAAAGGCATGCTACCGGTATTAATAATTACATCACCTGGATGTACGATCTCTTCGTTTTTAAGGATTTCTGTCACATCTTCGATCGTTTCATCCGTAGTTGTAAATTTATCGTAGTAGTAACAGCGAACCCCCCAAACAAGATTTAGAGTGGCAAGCATATGCTGACGATCTGAGAATATATAAATCTTAGAGTTTGGCCGATAGCTTGATACTTTAAACGCGGTATATCCTGAACTTGTCATTCCAATTATACCTTTAGCGCTAACCTCTTCAGCCGTCTTTGCGGCATTGAAGCAAATTGCATCCGAATAGAAAGTTCTTGACTTCGGAGCCGGCTTTGGTCGCTTTTTGTAAGTGCGTATCGGAGTACTTGTTTCTGCTTCAAGAATAATACGATTCATTGCTTCGACTACTTTGACCGGGTGGGCGCCGACTGAAGTCTCTCCACTTAACATTACAGCATCAGCCCCGTCGAGTACAGCATTTGCGACATCCGTAATCTCAGCTCGGGTAGGAATAGGTTGCGTAATCATACTATCCATCATGTGTGTAGCAACGATTACGGGACGTGCATAATGAATGCAGCGGTCAATGATGTGTTTTTGCATGATTGGTAACTTTTCGATCGGCATTTCAATACCTAAATCACCACGTGCCACCATAATTGCATTAGAAGCTTTGATGATTTTATCGATATTCTCCATTGCTTCCGGCTTTTCAATTTTGGCAAGAATTTTTGCTTCATGACCGGCTGCCTCTACACGTTTACGGAGGTCTTTGATATCTTTAGCGGTACGGACGAATGATAGTGCAATCCAATTAATGGAAGGTTGAGTGAGGATATACTCGAGATCAATTTCATCCTTTGGGGTGAGTGAAGGAAGAGAGATTTTTGTATTTGGCAGATTTACTCCTTTATTTGAAGAAAGCACTCCATCATACAAAGCTTTGAGCTTAACCTTATCCTTTTTATTGGTTTCAACTACTTCAAAAAGTAATTTGCCATCATCTACAAGTACTTTTTCGCCTACATTTACATCTTGTGCAAACATTTCGTAGCTCATGTAAATTTTCTCCATTGTGCCCAGGCACTCTTCGTTAGTGAAGGTAAGAATATCACCTGCTTTGATCTCTAATTTATTATTTTCGATCTTCCCAACCCGAAGTTTAGGCCCTTGTAAATCGGCTAAAATACTTATGTGCAGATTATACTTTTCGTTGATATAACCAATATTATTAATAACCTGAAGGTGGTCATTATGTGCTCCGTGAGAAAAGTTTAAGCGGAATACATCCACTCCGGCTTTAACCAATTCGAGCAATGTGTTATAAGAACTAGAAGCAGGCCCTACGGTTGCGACTATTTTAGTATTCTGTTGGTCAACTATATCCATAATGCTAAATAAATGTTATCAAATGTGTCTTTTTTGGTTTTTTTACGTCTACCCATTGAAAATAGTTCTGTGGGAGTAAGCTATAAAAAGTTGAAAACCAGAAAATTAAAGTAAAATTGTTGTATAAAATCTTAATTAGTGTAAAACTTACAATAATATAGAGATTAAAAGTACAGCTATCTTAACGAACCACCAAGGAAGCAGATAATATTTTCTTAAAGATACCGCGTTGGATTTGGTAAAAATGGGAGTTTTTGAGAGAATGTGTTGCGAAAGGCTTGTTATAGGAAAAGAAAAGTGTCTTTAAGCTGGAATTAGCCATCAAGAAGAACGTTTTAAGATAGTCCGCTTACCATCATGAACAGATTGTTCCGGCAAAAAAATCTTTAAAAACTTTGGTTATCAAGGGACTTATAATTTACTTTGCAGTGCATTTGTAAACCCTGCTTGCAGTACTTGTTGACATTCAGAATTTTATGTTAACAATCAGACAGGCGCAAAAGCAATAATAAATATGTCAAACATTGCAGAAAGAGTAAACAAAATTATCATCGACAAGTTAGGCGTCGACGAGTCTGAGGTTACAACTGAGGCTAGCTTTACTAACGACTTAGGAGCGGATTCTTTAGACACCGTTGAATTAATTATGGAATTCGAAAAGGAATTTGACATTTCCATTCCAGATGAGCAGGCTGAAAACATTCAGACTGTCGGACAAGCAGTAAGCTACCTAGAATCTCAAATTAAAGCTTAATTATTTTGAGACAAATAGGCGGTTATACAAATAACTGACTTCTTTAAATCCACAAATTAGAAACTTTGTTTTCTGGTTTGTGGATTTTTGCATATATACCTAACGATCACTGCTGCTATTTAATTCCGTGAATTACTTAACTTCGCATTAGGAAATAAAGCAGTCATATATACCAAATCACCAATTACTTATGAAAAGAGTTGTCATCACCGGAATAGGAGCCTTAACCCCGATAGGGAACAACGCGGATGAATATCTAAAAGGACTACAAGCAGGAAAAAGTGGTGCTAATATGATTACTCGCTTTGATGCAGAGCAATTCAAAACTAAATTTGCCTGTGAGATTTCAGATTTCAATGTTGAGGATCATTTGGATCGCAGAGAAGCGCGACGCTTGGATCCTTTTGCACAGTATGCTTTAGTAGCAACTGAAGAAGCTATGCAACAGGCTAATTTTGACCTTGAAAAGATTGATCTTGAGCGGGCAGGAGTGATATGGGGCTCAGGCATTGGAGGACTTTATAGTTTAGAAGCAGAAATTGAGGCTTTCGCTAAAGGTAGCGGAGTGCCGCGTTATAATCCTTTTATGATTCCTAAGATGATTGGAGATATTGCTGCTGGCCATATTTCAATGCGTTATGGATTCATGGGAGTTAATTATGCTACGGTAAGTGCATGTGCTTCTTCTTCTCATGCTTTGGGTAATGCTTTTGATTATATCCGTTTAGGAAAAGCAGATATAATTATTGCTGGTGGATCAGAAGCGGCGATTACCCATGCCGGAATTGGTGGATTCAATGCAATGAAAGCACTCTCTACCCGTAATGATGATCCAGCTACTGCTTCTCGTCCATTTGATTTGGATCGCGAAGGTTTTGTATTAGGAGAAGGAGCGGGTGCAATTATTCTTGAAGACTTAGAGCATGCACAAAAGCGAGGGGCTAATATTATAGCAGAATTGGTTGGAAGCGGTGCAACTGCAGATGCTCATCACATCACTGCACCCCACCCAGAAGGGCTTGGAGCAAGAAATGTGATGAAAATGGCACTTAATGACGCCAAAATGAACCCTGAAGAAGTTGATTACGTAAATGTACATGGTACATCCACACCATTAGGAGATATTGCAGAGACAAAAGCTATCCTGGGAGTGTTTGGAGACCATGCATACAACTTAAATATAAGCTCTACTAAATCTATGACCGGTCACTTGCTGGGCGCAGCAGGAGCGATCGAAGCAATCGCCGGTATTTTGGCGATTCAGCATAATTTTATTCCACCAACGATCAATCACTTTACGGATGATCCGGAGATTGATGCAAAACTAAACTTGACGTTTAATGAAGCGCAAGAAAGAAAGGTAAACGCTGTAATCAGCAATACCTTTGGATTTGGTGGACATAATGCGTCCGTTGTAATTAAGCGTTTTGAATCTTAATTACACTGATTAAAGAATAGCTTCTTCATTCGATTTGATTTTAAAGAAGTTATTTTTTGATAGACATTTAAAATTTTGAGAAAGGTGTTCTGTTTTTTATTTAGGTTATTAGGTTGTAACAAATACCTAAGGTTATCTAAAATTTTGGTCAAGATTTAGGACCGGAATAAATTTTAGATAACTTATCAAAGACTTTTCTCAAAATAGCTTCATAATATATGTGGGGTAATGTATTTACTCCTCCTTGAGATATGCGATGCTTAATTGCATATTTCAGGTTTTGAGTGCGCCCTTTAGTCGTGCTTACCTTAATATACGGATACGTTATTTAGATGACGTACCCTTGGGTTACAACCTAATAATTGAGCGTTGTAAATAATTATAACTCTTGAAATTTTTATTTAGATTTTACAACTTTTATTTCTCCAGAGATAAAGCTTTGGCGAAACGGTTAAGACAATTGCTTGGGTTTACCCCGGCGAATATTAACCTCTTCAAGTTAGCTTTTTACCACAAATCCACCTCTACGGAGAAACTCTATGCTGTTCAAAGTAATGAACGCCTGGAATACCTGGGTGATGCAGTACTGGGGACTATTGTGGCAGAGTACCTATTCAAAAAATATCCAAATAGCGACGAAGGATTCCTCACTAAAATGCGATCCAAGATCGTAAAACGTAAATCGCTCAACCGCATTGCGGATAAGATGGGATTGGATATGTTGTTAAATGAGTATAATAACACTCGCTTAAGTCGATCCATGCTGGGGAATGCACTTGAAGCTTTGGTCGGAGCTGTTTATTTAGAGTGCGGTTACCGAGGAACTAAGCAATATGTCGTAAATAAAATTCTACGGAGCTATCTCGATATTCATGAGTTAGAGACATTTGATGATAATTATAAGAGCCAACTGCTCGAGTGGTGCCAAAAAAATGGCCAACAAGTATCGTACAAAATGTTAGCTAAGTATAAATTTGAGAAGCGTGACCGCTTTAAAGTCGCAGTATTGATCGATGGCAAGAAGCTAGCGACGGCTGATGACTTTAATAAGAAAAGCGCCGAGCAAACGGCATCTGAAAAAGCAATGCAGCAGCTTGGAATATTTGAAGAATGAAGTGCACCACTAAACTGATGCTATTTCAGTTTAGAATATAAACTACACACCATTGATCTTTACACCTGAACAAATACGTTCTTTTGCTCCTGATGAAGGTACAGCACGTCGGGGTGAAGATTTGGCTACAATCCATAAATGGCGAAACCTCGCCATGACCAATGATTATCTCTGGGGAGAATGCAAAAGCAGCGGTGCTGCTTTTTATCAAACACAGGTCAGCCTCAAAGGCCCTGCTTTTAAATGTAGTTGCCCCAGTCGAAAATTTCCCTGTAAACATGCGATCGGATTGATGCTCTTAAATGCGGAGCAGCCCAGGGTCTTTAGCAAACCTGAAGATTATCCTGCCTGGGTGAAAGAGTGGATGGCTAGTCGCGGAGCGACGGCGCAGCCGGATGCATCAGCGGACGAAGCATCAGCGAAAAAAAATGAAGATCAACGGTTAAAAAACAAAGATGCCCGAATAAATCTAATGGCTAGTGGTGTGGCGGACTTAGAGCAATGGTTACAGGATCTTCTTCGCCAGGGCTTAGCTGCAACAGAAGGACAAAGTTATAATTATTGGCAAAGTATCGCATCTCGAATGGTGGATGCTAAGCTAGGAGGAGTCGCTCGTCGGATCAGACAATTTCCAATGATTCATAGTGCAAATACGGATTGGCCGGAACGCATGTTGATGGAGTTGGCTCAATTATACCTGATTGTAAAAGGCTTCGAAAATCTTGATGATTTGCCTGGACCTTTGCAAGGGGAATTATTAACGGTTGCCGGGCTAAATATAAAGTCTGCGGATGTTCTTGCACAGAAAGGTATAACGGATGATTGGCTGGTCATGGGGATGATCGAAGGGGTAGAGGAGAACCTTAATTTTCGGCATACCTGGATCTACGGAAGTCATTCGGAGTCCATTGCCTTATTACTTGAGTATAGTTTTGGTGATCAGGGCTATCCGCATAGCTGGAAAACAGGACAGGCATTTAATGGAGAGATTGTTTATTATCCTTCAGCTTATCCCTTACGAGCAATTGTTAAAGAAAAGAAGGGAGTAGTGGCCATGTTTGAGGAACCTCGGGGCTACCATACCTTGGGTCGCTTTTTTGAACATTACTCGAAAGCCTTAGCTCAAAATCCCTGGGTATTTTATTTCCCATGTTATCTGGAGTCTGTAATTCCAACGGCGGAAGGAGATCGCCTCTTTATCATTGATGAGGAGAAGAAGTATATTGAAGCTTTGCCAAAAGATCAGATCGGCTGGAAGTTGGTAGGCTTGAGTGGGGGAGAGCCACTTAGTATTTTTGGAGAGTGGACTGGTGAATACTTTTTGCCACTTAGTGTTATTGTTGAGGGGAATGTGATTGCTTTGTAGTCATGGGGCATGAGTCATAAGTGATGAGTCATGAGTCATAGGTCATGAGTGATGGGTCATGAGTGATGAGTGATGGGGGGCTTGACTTTTGATTCTGCAAATTGCTTGAAGTCTTTTAAAGTTTTTTTGAGCAGGCTCTTCATTTGATACCTGATGAGAGGCTTTAAGATTTTCAACTTTAGAGAATTATTATTTTCTGTAATAGCCTGAACAGTAAGTAACGTACCTTGATCTTGCTGCTCTACTATGAATAGAGAAATAAAGGGGCTAAGAATCGGCACATCTTCTGTGCGTTCACCATATACCAAACGTTGCTGATCACTCTTATCTGTCAGCGATTCCAATTCAACAGTTTTTCCATTAACGATACATCGATGCTTGGTACCAATGCGAGTTACGCGGTTTTCTTCGTACTCAAAACTTTCAACATTTGCATTCCAGAATTTGCGATAATCAAAACTTAAAATCAACTCAAAGACTTGGGTGGGGGATAAATTAATATACTCACTTAAAGTAACAATCGGTGGAACATCCGGAATCGGAATATTGGGTAGAGGATTGACTTTTACGCTTTTTTGCAATGGGAGTAGTTCGTAATATTGATACCGCACCGTCCCGAGGTCATAAATACTCTCGCTTTGGTGAAGTGGAAGATTACTCTGAGGTGCTTCGTCCCAGGAAGCAGAGATCCCTTCACTAAGTAAAAGATAATCATCAAAAGGGACCGTGTTTTTCATGAGTCGATGCGCAGCGATGACCGTTGCCCCATAAGGTTTGCGTTGATCTTTAATCTGGATGAAATCCAATGGCCCCGCATGGGCGATAAACTTTAAGGTAAGCTTGTTCGCGGTTGTACAAGCACCACAGTTACAAATCCGTCGTTGTTCATATTGCTTAAGATGACTGTGGAATGCAATGTACATCCTTTCCACCTGCTCCAGAAGTGCAGCCGCCTCCGGTACTGATCCGTTTTTGTAATAAAAAAGTGCATCCCCTTCTATTTCGGCGAGCGTCAGGCCCAGCGATTCATGATCAATCAAGAGCTCTAGTAGCTCTGAGATAATATGCTGACTATGCTCGACCTCCGTTTGGTGAACGAATTCCGTAAAACCACTAATGTCAGGAAGAAAGATAAAAGACTTTTCAGCCATACTTAAATAAAGTTTTTGTAAAGATAACTTGTAGTCCAGACAACTGATGAGTGAGCATGCACCTGACTGATTTTTACCTCAAATTTGAAGGTTTGTGCTACCTGTTTACTCCTGATGGATACAATTACCAACACTTGTAATTCAGGAGGGTTTCAAGTTCTGAAGTAATCTTTTACCGAAAAGTGCAATTTTTGTCCTATCATTTGAAAGGTTAATCCAGAAATAGCTCCATAACTAAGCATAAATTGCAGAAGAGTTGAGCGATCATTGTTTGACTCTTTTTTATAACCTCAAAAAAATCAAAATCATGAAACAATCCACAGTGATTAAAAGCTTCCTCCTATTTGTCTGTTTTGTTTTTACATTCCAACTCTCTGCTCAAGATGGAAAAGCCAAAAAATATGATAATCCAACATGGAAAAGAATAGTAATGGTTGATTATCATTCAGGGAAACTAGATCGTGCCTTGGAGATTATTGATAATCATTTTAAGAAGGCTGCTGCAAAAGCAGGAACCAATTCTCCTATGCGCCTGGTGATGGAAACCGGAGAATACGACTTATTATTAATCTGGGATATGAAAGAAGGAATTGAAGGGATGAATTGGGATGTTTCACCAGATAATATCAAATGGTGGAGCGCTTTATCTAAGCAAGAAGGGGGTAACGATAAGGCCGAGGCTTTAATGGCAGAGTATCAATCGCTCATCCGCTCTGGTCAGACAAATGTCGCAATGTTGCGGTAAGAAATTTTTTCTCCTAATAAATTAGATAAGAGCCCTGTTGATATGATTCAGGGCTCTTTTCCATTTAGAATCTAGCCATTTTAGCAGATTTACGCATTTCTTCTGGCATAAGTATTGCCTTCTTTAGAATAATATATCTCTCTCAAATAGCTCATCCAATAAGAAATTTGGCATTCAAGCCTATTATTTAGCGAAAATTCGCATTTTTATTCAACAACTATTTACAAATTTGTGTTTCTGTTGTATATTGTGAGCGAAAATTCGCTATTTGTAATTATAATTCGGTTCTAACCTATAGTTAATTCGAAACAAGAGATACTACTTAGACATCTGTTTTGAAGCGGCTCAAATAAAAAATCATATCATGACTAAGAATCCAGAGAAGTTTATTAATGATGATTTACTCCAGGGAGGAGGTTTTATCATCAAAGATTCAGATACGACAGAGACTTTTATCCCTGAAGAGTTGAATGAAGAGCAATTAATGGTGCGGGATATGTGTATTGACTTTATAACGAGCGAACTAGATCCGCTTCGCCAAAAGATTGAAAAGCAAGAGGAAGGAGTTGCCCAAGGTCTATTAAAGAAAATGGGAGAGCTCGGACTCTTAGGTTCTCATATGCCCGCTGATTATGGCGGGATGGAGATGGATACCAATACTAATACTTTGATTTGTGATGCATTAGGACCAATGGGGTCTTTCTCTACTACATATGCTGCACATACAGGTATCGGAATGTTGCCTATTCTATACTTCGGAACTGAAGATCAAAAACAAAAATACCTTCCGGGACTAATGACCGGAGAATTAGCAGCTTCATATTGTTTGACAGAACCTGCTTCCGGGTCAGATGCATTATCTGCCAAAACGAGAGCAGATCTTACTGAGGATGGAAAACATTATATCCTGAATGGACAAAAGATGTGGATTTCTAATGCAGGATTCGCAGATATCTTTATCGTTTTTGCACAGGTAGATGGCGATAAGTTTACAGGTTTTATCGTGGAGCGAGGTACAGAGGGAATGACTTTAGGTGCAGAAGAGGATAAATTAGGGATCAAAGGTTCTTCTACTCGTCAGGTATTTTTTGAAAATGCTAAAATTCCTGCGGAGAACATCTTAGGCGAAATCGGGAAAGGACATAAAATCGCTTTCAACGTGTTGAATATTGGTCGATTTAAGCTTTGTGTACTTTGTAATGGTGGCGCTAAAGGTAGTATTACCAGCGGAGTACAATACGCAAATGAGCGTATTCAGTTTAAGCAGCCAATCTCTAACTTCGGTGCGATCAAATATAAAATTGCAGAGCAAACTACTCGAGCATTCGCAGTAGATGCAGCACAATACCGAGTATCAAACCTGATGCAGGAGCATATCAAAAAGCTACGATCTGAAGGTAAAGATTACTCTATGGCTAAATTGATCGCTGCGGAAGAGTATGCAATAGAATGTGCGATCTTGAAAGTTGCTGGTTCAGAGGCACTAGATTATATCGTAGATGAGACTTTACAGATTCATGGTGGAATGGGATTCAGCGAAGAAGGAACAGCAGCTCGTGCTTACCGTGATTCTCGGATCTCTCGTATTTACGAAGGAACGAATGAAATCTGCCGATTATTAATTGTTGACATGTTACTTCGACGAGCGATGAAAGGTCAGATTGATATTGTTGGACCAGCCTGGGCAGTTCAAAAAGAATTGTCTTCTATGCCTAGTTTTGGTGCTGCTGAAGGGGAGTTTGGAGAAGAGAAAAAAGCACTGAAAGATTTCAAAAAAGCAGCTTTAATGGTTGCTGGTGCTGCTGCGAAGCAACAAATGGATGGTCACTTGAATCTTAAAGAAGAGCAAGAGATTCTTACTAATGTAGCAGATATGCTTATTGATATTTTCTTGGCGGAGTCTTTATTACTACGTGTTGAGAAATTGACAGAAGTTGACTCTAAGCATGAGCAATCTGTTTATAATGCAATGTTGAAAGTGTTCTTTATGGATGCTACAACACGAATTAACAAGAATGCAACGGATGCGCTAGTTTCTTTCGCAGAAGGAGATTTACTGAAAACGATGTTGATGGGACTTAAACGTTTCACAAAATATCCACCAGTAAATGTAAAAGCACTCCGTCGTCAAATTGCAGATTTGACGATCGCTGAGAATCAATATCCATTCTAGTAAAAAGAATAGTTATACAGAGAACCTTTTATATTTAAACCATTTAAAACCGAAAGCCGCCTTGATTATTCAGGGCGGCTTTTTATTTTTTTATTCGCCGAGTTACACCGCTGATCTAATACGCTGATGTCCTATCAGGTAGCCACTTCAAAGTCTATAATTCGGTGTAAGAAGAAAAAGATGCTAAATTGATTATCAGGTAATCCTCAGGCGATTAATTGCGCATGTTTTTAGGAAGACTGAAAGTAAAGGTACTTCCTTCGTTGACTTCACTTTCTACACTGATCATCCCATTGTGCTTTTCAACGATTTTCTGGCAGATGGAGAGGCCAATGCCTGTACCTTTAAACTCCTGTTGATTGTGTAATCGCTTGAAGAGTCCAAAGATTTTTTTCTGGTTATCTGAGTTGATACCAATCCCATTATCCTGAACATGAAATACATGCTTTTTTTGCTGACTTGAATAGTTAATAGTTAGCTCAGGAGTTTTATCCTTCTGCACGAACTTTATGCCGTTGGCTATTAGATTCTGAAATACCAGATGGATCAATTGCTGATCGGCTTGAATAGCATCCGGCAATTCTCCGATTTTGATTTGAGCCTTTCGTTCTTCAATTTTTGGTTTGAGATCCTGAATGACATTATCAAGGATTTTCTTGGGCTGGCAAGGAGTAATCTCAATTGTATCATGATTGATAGAAGCAAACTTTAATAATTCTTCTGTCGTTTCATTCATTCTCTGTGCAGCGTCATATATAAAAGAAAAATAAGTTTTCTCTTTATCATCCATCTTAGTCTCTAATTTTCGTTTGAGCAACTTGGTGAAGTTAATGATATTTTGAGTTGGGCTGCGAAGATCGTGAGCAGCGAGGTAAGCGTATTGCTCTAGCATATGATTAGAGTCCTCCAGCGCTTTATTTTTATTATCTAAATTATTATTGATCTTCTTGAAGATGAAAGTAATCTCATAATAGATCATGAAGAGAGAAATGAGTGCAAATAGAATTTCTACCCAAATTACAGTCTGAAGCTTTTCACTGGAGTGGACCTCAATCGCCGAAACAATATTATTCATTCTGAAAAGAAAAGAATCCTGATTCTTTCTGAAGGCTTCTTTGTCTACTTCAGAAAGGACAACATTCTTAGAAATGAAATTTTTGGACTTAATAATGAAAACATCCAAGCCATCGAGTTGGGATTGGATTCCCAACTGGAAATCACCATAAAAACCTTTTGGAGCAAATTTTTCTTTTAAGAATTCATGTGCTTCAAGCCATTGTTTATAAAGATGATCTATATCTGATTGTCTTCCTTTGTCGGATGATTCTAATTCAAGTAAGCCTAAAACCAGTAGTCTTTGACTGATCATTCTCTGCTTACCACCAATATTTATGATCTCTGCATCTGATTTTTTCTGATGCAGAAAATATTGTATAAAAAATTGATTAAGTAAAATGATACATATCGAGATGATGGTTACTCGATAATAAATATTTACGTTCTTAAACATGCGAGAATATTAGTGCACAATACTACCAGAAATTAATTCGGTATTTAATTCATGAAGGTTTTCAACCTCTAGTGGTTTATTGATTAGTTTATGAACGATTTCGAGTTCCTTCGCTTTTTGAAGGTCTTTAGGGAATAAAGAAGTGGTTAGCATAATGATTACAGGGGATTGCGGGATATTCAGTTGTTTGTACTGATCCAAAAATTCCCAACCATTGATTTCAGGCATATTTATATCCAGAAAAATAGCATCAGGATAGGTAGGATTATCTTCTGTACTTAGGTTTTTGAAATACTCTAATGCATCAATTGGAGAAGAGAAAAAAGTAGAAGATTCACAGATATCTGCTTCCTCTAAAATTATACTATGAAATACATTAGTTGGCTTATCATCATCGATAAAAACCAAGTTTTTAAATTTTTTCATTACGTAGTTGGGTTTTTCAACATACGTGCAAGAAAAATAATGCCAATTATAGTGTGAGTTTTGTTTTGGCACAAAATTTTAAGATAATCGCCATTTTTTTTAGTTTATGGTATAAAAATTACCGCTCCACCCAGAATTTTGCACGTTTCAGCGAAGTACCGTAATGGTAATTCGAATGTAAAGTCACCGTTTCACCAGCCTTTACTTTTACAGGTCGGCGCAACTTGACTACTGTTGGGGGCATCAGGCTATCCGTCCCCGTAAAGTTAGCGCCCTCAGCTATTTGAATCCAGGAGTGCAAATAAACAGCATTGATAGTCCCTGAGAGTAATGGCTTGAATTTGGTCTTTTTGATAACATTGAGTTTTGACTCTTTATAAAGATCAATAGTGTTAACGATCTTTTGTGGCGTAAACTGCTCAGGTAAGTGACGAGTGAAGAATAAAGGATAGTGATTATAATCTTTATCAAACTCGGCATAGCAGAGTTGTGCAAGGTTTATGATTTTGTCCGGGAGCAGTTTTCCATTAGGCTTGAGAAACTGTCTCATATGTTTAAAGATCTGGACCTGCAATTCATTTGCACAAAAAATACTCATTAACTCGCCGACGATATAATCCACCTTCTCCGGAAGCTCAACTTTCAGGGCATCGCCGTGAATTAGTTCTACCTTCTTCTCCCAACCATTCTTCTTTAGTTCTTTCTTTATCACTGGAATTACATTAGGATTACTCTCTATTAAATAAGCTTTCTTTACATCATTCAGAAAGTGCTTGGTTAAGGCCAATGTACCTACGCCAACTTCACAAACTACTTTGTTTTTTAATCCCCTGTACTTTTTAAAAGCTTTCCGATAAGCATCAACTCGCAGCTCATCCGTTTCCATAACCTTGTAATAAAAATTAGGAAAACCATAGGTGACAGGATCAAAAGTTTGAGCTTCAAGTAGCGCATATTTTAAATTGTCGTAATGGTCAACAACTTTTGAGATGAAATCAAATTTGGAATTGTATTTTAGAGACATAATTCAATTTTAAGCAGTGGATTTATGGATTCAAATTTATCCAAAAAAGTTAGCTTATAAAAACTTTTAAAATATGCGAAAAGTTATCCTTTATGTCGCTATTAGCCTGGACGGAAAAATTGCAAAATCTGATGGTAGTGTAGAATGGTTAGAGGATTTACCCAATCCTGAAAATTCTGACCATGATTATGTGTCGTTTTATGAATCAATAGATACGACAATTATGGGGAATGCAACCTATCAGCAGGTAAAAGGCTTTGATGTTCCTTTTCCATATAAAGAAAAGACAAATTATGTATTGACTCGTAATGAATCCTTAAAAGAGGAAGAATTTGTAAAGTTCATTAGCCAGGACCCTGTCGGATTTATAAATTCCTTAAAGGCCGCGGAAGGTAAAGATATTTGGCTGGTTGGCGGCGCAAAAATTGTTGAATTGTTTTTAGAACATAAGCTGGTCGATGTACTACGGATTTTTGTGATTCCTGTTATTTTAGGGGCGGGGATCCCTTTGTTCGGAGAAAAACTCGACCCCGAATGGTTAATTTTAAAAGAATCGAAATCTTACAGTACGGGTGCTGTAGGAATAACATACGAAATTAAGAAATGACAAAACAAGATTTAATAGATGCTAAAGAACGTATCGGTGCCCATGTTCATCGGACTCCTGTATTGACCTCGAAGCAATTAGATGAAGTATCAACCGCTCAACTCTTTTTTAAATGTGAGAACTTCCAAAGGATGGGGGCCTTTAAAATGCGAGGTGCCGCTAACGCAGTGTTCAGTTTGACAGAAGCGGAGCAACAACGTGGTGTAGTGACGCATTCCTCTGGCAACTTTGCGCAGGCAGTTTCCTTATCTGCTAAAACTGCTGGCATACCAGCCTATATTGTAATGCCTGAAACCGCCCCTTTGGTAAAGCAGACTGCTGTGAAGGGCTATGGTGGACAAATAACAATTTGCCCTGCGACCTTAAAGGATCGGGAGTCTAATGCTGAAGCAATTCAAAAAGAAAAAGGTGCTACTTTTTTGCATCCCTCCAATCAAGAGGAAGTGATACTCGGGAATGCGACTGCAGCAATGGAACTTCTGGAAGATCATCCTGATCTGGATTATATTCTGACCCCGGTTGGCGGGGGAGGGTTATTGGCAGGGACGGCTCTGGCAGCGCATTACTTTGGGCAAGGATGTAAGACGATCGGCGGCGAACCCTTTGAAGTAGATGATGCGTACCGCTCCTTGCAGAGTGGTAAGATCGAAAAAAATGCGTCTGCTAATACTATCGCCGACGGACTTCGGACGGAGCTAGGCGATATAAACTTCCCAATTATAAAAGAGTATGTTGACCAGATCATCAGAGTAGAAGAAGATGAAATCGTTCAGGCAATGCGTTTGATCTGGGAACGAATGAAAATAATTATTGAACCATCTTGTGCCGTTCCTTTTGCTGCTGTTCTTCGCGAAAAGGAATTATTTAAAGGCAAAAGGGTCGGTATAATACTATCAGGGGGGAATGTCGATTTAGGCAAATTACCATTTTAAAAGTTGAATTATGAAAGTTACTAATCATTGTCCAAAATGCGATTCTCATCAAATTGTCAAGTTTGAAGGTTCGCAATATAAACAACATACAATTGCGGCAACTTCAAAATGGGGGATCAATGTTGCGGTCATCGATCGTTATTTCTGTGTGAGTTGTGGTTATACAGAAGAGTATGCGCAGATGTCACCTAAGTTTTTGAAATGGGCGAAAGCAGAATTACGGAAAAAAGGGAATGGACCCAGAGATGAATTTGTGTAAAATCTATAGTGAAATTACCATTCCTGAGTGGATTAGGTTCAGGAATGGTAGGACACAATTTTTGCTAATGTTGAATAATTAGCTGCGC
>JAHDHW010000165.1 GCA_020631105.1 Saprospiraceae bacterium
TTATTGCTTACTTCCCAGTTACGCTTCGCTAAACTGGAAAGAATAAAAGTTAGACAAATTGATCTGTGTCACTAAGAAAAATTATATTTGTAGTTTTCGAAAAATCAGATAACAACATTAATATGTACAAAGGAATAATCTTCGATATGGATGGGACGATGATTGATAATATGATGGTTCATCATCGGGCCTGGCAACGTAAATTGTCAGAGTATGGAGTTGACTTTACGATTGAGGAAGTCAAAGAAAAAGTGCATGGTGTAAATGAAGAGATTCTGGAACGCTTATTTGGAGATCGATTTACACCAGAAGAACGGCGGCGTATTGCCTGGGAAAAGGAAGAGGCTTATCGGGAGATTTATAAGCCGGATTTAAAACTTCTTCCGGGACTGACAAAGTTTTTGGATGCTGCAATGGCAGCAGGGATACCGATGGCGATAGGCACTGCGGCTCCGTCGGAGAATGCTTTTTTTATTATTGATGAACTTCAATTGAGACCATACTTTAAAGGTATCTTTCATGCACAGGATGTGCGTCGTGGAAAGCCTGATCCGGAGATTTTTCAATTGGCTGCAAAATCTATGAACCTAAGTACTCAGGAGTGTTTGATCTTTGAAGATAGTTTGACGGGAGCGGAAGCTGCCAAACGCGCAGAGACTCAAGCGGTAATTGTAACGACTACCCATGCAGAAGAAGAGTTTGCGGAGTATGATCATGTTTTGAGGTTTGTGGATGATTTTAGTGATCTTGATTTAAGTGTTCTGACTTAAAAAAATGCAATTATGATTAAGCGAGTCTTAAGTATCCTATTGATATCTGTTTTTATTTTTTCCTTTGCTTGTAAGCAAAGTGAATCCAATGTCCCGATTGATAATTTTGAAAAGGAAAAAATTGCAATATTGAAGGTGCTCAATGAGGAGACGAAAGCAGCTTTTACCCGGGATTATCAAGGCTGGAAAACGAAATGGGTTCATGAAGATTATGTAAGCAAAACGTACATGAATTTTGCAGATTCTACTTTGTCAGAATCTCTGGGATGGGATAAGATCAATAACTTTGTGAAAACATATATTGAGGAACATCCCGATCCAGCTCCACTACCGGACCTGCTTAATGAAATTGATGTAAGAATATATGGAAACGGCGCTTGGGTTGAATACGAACAAGAGGATCAACAACTAGGCGTAAAAAGAGAAACAAGACTTATGGAGAAAGTCGATGGTGAATGGAAAATAGCCGGAATGCAAACTGTGATCTACGGATTTAAAAATGAGGAGTAAGCAGGGCTTGCCACTGCTTAGACTTACGGGCGATCAAAGGTGAACCTATATTAAAGATTACCCTTCGTCAGCCATTCGCATCAATTCCTTAACCTGTTCTTTTTCTTCGTCAGTCTTAGCTAGTAGATTGGCTTTTTCTAGACTCTGTTTTCCAAGTACCTCCTTACCTTGCATTAATTGGACTACTGCCAATAATAAGTGAGCATGAAAAATATCTTGCTCCGCTACGCTTTTGGTTAGCCAGGATTCCGCTAAAGCCATAGCTTCCATATCTTCAACATAACCATCGAGTAGGGCATAGGCTTCGTTGTAATATTGATTGGAGTCGGGATAGGCTTTCCATTGTTTTTGAACGACCTCTTCATAAGTGGTCCATTCACCTCGATTGGCATGATAGAGTTTACGTAAGATTAGCTTTGCCTGCGGAAGTGCTAACTCATCATTGACATAAGCAGGAAGTAGTTCGTCTTCCAGTTGTTGGAGTTCTTTTTCATCACCACTTTGGATGGCTTCTTCTAATGTTACGTTGAATAATTTTTCGATAAACTGTTCGTATACGATGACGCCATTTCGCTCGGTGAGTACCGCTTTATTTGTGAGGATTAATTTGGAACCCCGTTGATCAAGGTCGGTACTACTCGCGAATAAAAAAGCATCATAAGGACCACTTAAAAGGTCTTCGTCAGATAGTTTTTCAGACAAGGTCTTATAGATTGCGTCTTTTTCTGTCTTGCTATTACTCAGTGAATAGTACTGCGCTAGTTCCGTATCAGATAGTTTTCCTTTCTTATATCTTTTATCCAGTTTGCGTTTACTAGTATTGCGTTCGTAGATTTTAGAGGTTGATTTCCGAAACATTTTAAGGTCCTGATAACCTTCTACTTCGTCCACGTGATTGCCTTCCTTATCAAAAAATAGAAAAGTGGGAAAGCCCTTTACGTCATATTCTGTCACAAATTTTCGCCCAAAAGGCGAATCTCCATCAATTTTAACAGACACATATTGCGTTTGCAGTTCTTTTTGATAATCATCATCAGAGAAAACGTTTCTGTCCATTAATTTACAGTATCCACACCAATCAGTGTACATATCTACCAGAATAAGCTTGGATTGCGGTTTGGCCAATTGAATGACGGATTCCCATTCTTCGGAGGAATTAACCTTTGTGAAAATATTATCGGCAGATAAGACTACGCTGGAGAGGATACTCAGGAGAAAAACAATGGATCGATACATAATGAACGGTTTTTGAGCGGCCTAAGCCGTA
This sequence comes from Saprospiraceae bacterium, assembly GCA_020631105.1. Lineage (GTDB taxonomy): Bacteria > Bacteroidota > Bacteroidia > Chitinophagales > Saprospiraceae > JAHDHW01. Next base: position 2,548 of record JAHDHW010000165.1, read on the forward strand.
CTCGATTGAAAGAAGTTCAAATATATAAACGACAAATATTGTTCCTTGTTGCTGATTGAAAGTATAAGGAATACAGCTACGCTATAGACTTGATGCGTAGAAAATAAAGGGAAAATTACTGAAGGGCTAAGGTTTGTTCTTTTAGTAAGTCACAGTTTCGTGATGGCATTGCTGTTTTATTAAGCTAAAATAGGTGCTGGATTTAGAGCTTGGGTTAAAAACGCCAATATTTATTTGATTTATGATAACCCTTTTACTGTTTTTTGGTTAGGTATGTAAGTTAATTGTTTCCTTTATAGTGTTATCTTGACACTATTAAAGAATCCTGATTCATGTTTTCCGATTCTTTCTTCGATTTCTACCTTAATTCTGAATGATAACTTAAGTCTATGAATTATAAATTTACCCTTGCTATACTATCTGTGTTCTGTTTATACTTCAGTTGTGTGGATAGTATTGAGCCCGAGTTTGATTTCCAGAATAATGTAATATTCGTTGATGCTTTTGTAATGACAGAACCCGGAATATCCTCCGTGAGTGTCCGCAAATCTGTGGTATTCGGAGATGAGTATATGATAGAGAATGTTGCGAATGCGAGAGTTGCGGTTAAGGAAGTGAACTCAGGAGATGAGGTAGTCTTTGAACAGGATAGTTCTGGCCTTTATGTATGTCCTGTAGATTTTGCTTCTCCTACTAGTGCAAGCTGGCAATTGTTTATTGACTTAGAAGACGGTCGTCGGTTTGAATCCCGCCCAGAAGCGGTTAGCGATATCATTCCCTTTGATAATGTAGAAGCGGAATTTACGGAGAATGCTCGGTTTGATGTAAACCTGAATAGATACTTGCAGGGCCATAAGATAAAGGTAGATTGGCAGGATCCGGCAGATACGGATAATTATTACCTTTGGAAGTATAGAACTTTTGAGCCTATTCAAATCTGTAAAACCTGTCCGGAAGGGATTTGGCGAAACGGGGTTTGTACTTTTGAGCAAAGGCCTTTCTGGCAACCTAAGTATACCAACTACATCTGTGAGTCTCCTTGTTGGCAAATTCGTTATGCGGATGAAATTCCAATTTTTAGTGATCAGTTTAGCAATGGTGATCGAATTACGAATCGAGAAATCGCCTCAGTGCCTTATTACCGGGACCGTGATATTTTAGTTGAAGTTCAGCAATTGTCTATTAGTGCATCTGCCTATAAATATTTTAAAACGATTAATGATTTGGTCAGTGCAAGTAGTGGCTTGAATGCCCCACCACCGGCGGCATTATTGGGTAATTTGTATAGCCCTGACAATGAAGAAGATCTAATCCTTGGGCAATTTGTCGTTGCGGCAGTTGCCAGTCAGCGCTTGTTTGTGGATCGATCTGATTTACCGGTCGGGCCAATAGAAGAAAGCCTTCCTGTGATTGTGGAAGATTGTTTTAATTGTCCTCAGACTTTTCCTTGCTATAATAGTTTTACGCGGACGAATGAGAAGCCGGAGGGTTGGCCGGAATAGGCTTTGAAGTATCTATTTTCCACTATTGATGAACCTCATTATATGCGACAAATAATTTTTCTTTTACTTTTTGTAATAGCCAGTATCTCGACGCTCTCTGCTCAGAATTATGAACTTGAAATTAATGTTCGGGATATTAGTGATGATTCAAAAGTAGAGTTTGCCAATATCTTTATAACGCCATGTGAATGTGGAGGTCCAACGACTATTAATGGCTCTCTAATTGTCAACCTGCCTAAAGACGAGTATCAAATTATTACTTCCTGTATCGGATATGCGAAGGATACGGTATCCGTAGTCCTTGATCAGGATAGAAAGGTAATTATTAAATTAGATACCAAAGGTTATCGACTGGAAGGGGTGACCGTAACCGGACAGAATAATCAGGAAAATATAGAACGTACCGTTATGGGGGTGCAGCAGTTGTCCGCTACTAAAATTAAAACGCTACCTACGGCTATTGGAGAAGTAGATATTTTACGAAGCCTTACCTTATTGCCTGGAGTGGGCTCTGCTGGTGAGGCGAGTAACGGACTTTCCGTTAGAGGAGGATCATTGGATCAAAATCTTGTCTTACTAGATAATGCACCGATCTTTAATCCGACTCACCTTTTTGGTTTGTTCTCTATTTTTACGCCGGATGCGGTGGGCGGTATTGATGTTTACAGAGGGAATATGCCTTCAAAATACGGTGGAAGAATTGCATCAGTAGTGGATATTAAAGTAAAGAATCCGGAAGCAGAGAGTTTTAGATTAAATGGTGGGGTAAGTTTTGTGAGTAGTCGGATTGGTATAGAAACGCCGATTATCAAAGATAAGTTAAGCATTCTGGCGGCAGGGCGTGTATCGTTTAATGATTTTATATTTAAGCGGATAGAAAGACTTAAAAATACCCGGGCAAATTTTTATGATGGTACGATTAAATTAAAATACCAGCATAACGAAAAGAACAGCATCTACTTTACCGGGTTTCATTCTTATGATTTTTATGAATTAGATTTGACTTCTCGGATTAATGCCATTACTGCTACCAGCAATCAATATGAGTATTCGACGTATAATGGGACTTTAAACTGGTTAAATACCATAGATGATAAATCCTTCCTACGGACGACCGTAGTTTCCAGTGACTATCGACCTAAGATTTTATTTCCGCAAGATGACTCGGATAATAAAATCGTTTACGAATCCAGGATTCAGTTTAGAAGCCTTTCTTCAGAATTGACAAAAACACTCCGGGATGATCTTTCCTATTCTGTTGGGGTTCAGGCTGATCAAATAACCTTGTCTCCGGGGCGCTTAATTCCTGGCAGTGAGATGACCATAGATCCGGTTAGCTTAAGAAAGGAAAATAGTTTGGAGTTAGCAGCTTTTGGAAATGTTGACTGGCAGGCAAGCGATCGATTAGCTATTTCTTTAGGTTTGCGATATTCTCAATATCTCTTGTTAGGAGATTTTCAGGAAGCGTTTTATAATGACCCGGAGAAAGAAATTATAGCCGGAACGATTGATTATGATAAAGGAGAAATTGTACAATCTTACGGAGGGCCAGAGCCTCGCTTAGGTCTAAGGTGGAAAGCAAGCGAATCTACAGCCATTAAGGCCAGCTATGCTCTGACCCGCCAGTATTTACAGAATATATATAATAGCACTACGCCACTTCCTACTTCGAGGTATAAAACTTCAGATCCTCATATTAAACCTCAGATTGGTCATACGGTTAGTTTGGGTGTTTATAAGAATTTGAAGGATAATCGAATTACCATGAGTGCGGAAGCCTATTACCGGATAGTAGATAATGTACTGGATTATAAACCTGGTGCTGATTTCTTTTTACAAGAGTTTATCGAACAGGATGTGGTACAGGGTACATCAGATGCTTATGGATTAGAGTTTAATTTTGAGAAACCGGAAGGTTCTATTAACGGATGGTTGAATTATACCTGGTCCAGAAGTACGCGTGAGTTTTTTGCCGAGGCATTATCCAATAGGATTAATAATAATCAGGTTTTTAATTCTGATTTTGATCGACCACATGTTATTAATGGTACGATTAATTTCAAGGCGAATGCCTATAATACCTTTAGCTTTAATTTTACTTATCAGACCGGTCGTCCATACTCCATTCCCAATGCGACATTTGTAGTGGATAATATTCCGATTCCGGTATTTTTAGAACGAAATAACGCCAGGCTACCGGATTATCATAGATTGGATTTTTCCTGGCGGATACATAATATTAGTACACGCCAGACACAACGTTGGAAAGGGGATTGGATACTTACCGTTTATAATTTGTATAATCGTAAAAACGCTTTTAACCGATTCTTTACCGGACGGAATTTAGGCTCTGCTGTAAATGCAGGGCTAGGGCGTGGAGCTCTTGGGGCGTACCAATTTTCTATCTTTAGTTCAACGGTCGTTTCCCTGGCTTATACCTTTACCTTCAAATAGTAACTAGTTACAGTTTAGATAGATATCAGCAGTGAGAATACGATTACTTTCGTTACCAGCGCGATCCTTGAGGTATACTTCGTAGATCAGCGTATCCGTAGGAAAGGTTGTCGATTCTGTACAAGGCGGAGGGGTGTTATTCGGGAATATACAACAAGAAGAAGGTAAGACAATGGCGATCTCTCCAGAGATTCCGTTACCGGCCCCTTGCTCCGGAATAAAGGGCAGCTTATAATTCAAAGGGCCTGCGTTCAAACGAGTATCCGTAATAAAAACATCCAACGAATCATCATTACTACCAAGGTCACCATCTCCATCCGTAAAATTGACATACATTACAATAGAATCCTCGGGACCGAAGCCCTGATTCATAAAGTTTCGGCTGAATCTATTAAATTCAATCTGCGGCTCAATCGGATAATCCGGTGGTTGAGTACAAGAAAACAGGATAGTGAGTAAAACTACTGTAGAAATGGCAATGGCTTTCATACCTTTGTGTTGTTTATAACTTAACGGTAATTTACTGAAAATATTAGCAAAAGTTTCTTCGACGATGAATTTTGAGCAGCAGCGCCGACATTTTCAAAAAGCAATTCAGGACGTAAGCAAGCCTAGCTTTGAAAAGTTAGCCGTTGAAGTTTTTCGCTGGCAGGCACTACATAACCCTACCTATGCTCAATATCTAAAACTATTACAGGTAAATCCTCAAAATGTTGTTCACTTATCTCAAATTCCTTGTCTACCAATTAACTTTTTTAAGCATAAATCAATTAAAACTGGTCATTGGACTGCTGAAACGGTTTTTAGTAGTAGTGGAACGACCCAGCAACGTCCGAGTCAGCACGAAGTGCGTTCTACTGACTGGTACTTAGAAAACACCGTCCGAGGTTTTAAATCATTTTATGGTGATCCTAAGGATTATTGTTTTTTAGCACTTTTGCCATCGTATTTGGAACGTAGCGGTTCCTCGCTGGTATTAATGGCCGAACACTTTATTCAGCGAAGCCAGTATCAGGATAGTGGCTTCTTTCTCCACGATTTTGAGGCGCTAGCTCAGCGAATAAAAAAACTGAAACAGGAGCATGTTCCTACTGTTTTGCTTGGCGTGAGTTTTGGATTATTAGATTTTATAGAAGATCATCAAATTGATTTCAAAGATTTGATTGTTATGGAGACTGGGGGGATGAAAGGCAGGCGGAAAGAAATGACGAGGCAGGAATTGCACCTTCCTATACAATCGGCATTTGGGATCGACGTTATTCATTCAGAATACGGGATGACCGAACTATTTAGTCAGGCTTATTCTCTTGGTCAGGGATTGTTTAGAACCATGAACAGCATGCATATTTTGATCCGTGACGTAACGGACCCTTTTGAAGTACTAAGCACCGGAAGACATGGGGCGATCAATATTATCGATTTGGCGAATCTGGATACTTGTTGCTTTATTGCTACTGATGATCTGGGTATTCAACATGAAAATGGACGATTTGAAATTCTGGGCAGACTAGACGGGAGTGAAATGCGAGGATGTAATTTAATGGTACTATGAGCTGCTTGAATCCCAGAGCTATACAAAACAAGAAATGGCGAAATTTTTAATTCTTTTTTATTTACTATTTGCAGGAATTGACCTTTGGGCGCAAAGTCCAAATGAGAACCTTAGTAAGTACTGGAATTACCGTGACCGCTTTTTAGGGAAAGATGGTTTTGGGGGATTTATTAGTGTTGGTCCGGATCAGGGGCAAAGTATTCCGGCCTCGGGGCGTAATATTAATTGTGATTGTGAGAAAGATTATTTTCTGATGAGATCCAAAGCTCCAAAGCAAGAAGGTAGCGGAATTTTAAAATGGGGAGATGCAACGGTTTACCTCGGATATTATCTTGCCATGCTATCGATGGAATACGAAAATCTGCGAGCGGTAGGTGCGGATACCCGCGCTACTCGGCGAGAACTCTATTATGCTTTGACCGCTTACGAACGTTTGGATAGTCTGGCAGAGGTAAGTTTGGGATTGCCGGCACAGGTCAACGGATTTTTCCTCAGAGATGATGTACCCTTGAATTTTTCGGAAGGGGAGTATGGTGGGACAGACCGGCGTTTTCGGCACAAAGAAAAAGGAGGGTATGATTGTATTGGATCTGATTATTCCAAAGGTACGCGAGCTGTAGATAATGGAAGTTATGTAAGTCAGGATCAGGCTATTTCTTTATTGTTTGGTTTTAGTTTTGTAAAGCGCTTTGCAGGAGATGCCAGATATCCTGCAAAGGATACGGCTAGTTTTGGAAATCTCGCTCAGATATATAGTCATCTGATTGTACAATATATGAGTCGCCAAAAATGGAAACTCAAGAGCCCGGATGGGCAGAAAATACCTGGCCGGTGGGGAGGAGATGCGCGTGCATTTAGTGAGTTGATAGCGGAAGCAGCAGAAGCTATTACGGAAGGTAAATTTAAATATCAATATCGAAGACCAAATTTGATCGGACGTTTGGCGAAAGGGACATTTACCTGGGCTTTTGGTGTGCAGGGAGAAAATAATCATGGAATGATTTTTCACTTGATGATGCTCTCTGAGCAGTGGTCGGCAGAACGTTTTGCAGAGAGAACCCGTAAGGCGGACAATGTTTTATATGCTTTGGCTGATGCAGTTTTAAACAAACGAAAGTTGCATAACAGTATTCAAAAAAATGAATTCGAAGACTTGATTAATACTGCACCCTGGGATGGACCTTGTACCGGAACAGTTGGTTGCGAGGCACCGGAAGGATGGCGTTCCTCAGATCTTTGGTGGCACGCCAATCATAAAAATGGCGATCCTTATGGGAGGGTTTATGAATATACCGGACTTGATTTTATGTTTTTATACAATTTATATCATTACTACTATCGGGACCAACTTCCTCAATATCAGGTACCAAAGAAGATCAATAAAAGAGGTGGGGTAGAAGCGCAGTTAAAAAATGAAGTGGAGAAGAACGAGAATTAATTGATCACCTTTACAGAATTCCAGTTACCTTTCAAATTTGGTTCCTGTAAGTCATTTTCAGGATCAACGATCCAATTATTATCGACGATAAATTTGTAGTAATGTTTTCCAGGAGGCAGTGGAAGATCAAGTGTCCATCCATCTATTGATTTTTGCATTGGTAATGCTGTTTCTTCCCAATTATTGAAGCTTCCGCTGAGATATACATCTTTAGCGTTTAAATATCCGGGGAGTTCAAAGGTGATCGTTTTGCCAACTAGTAGAATAGAATTAAAGGTATCATGTTCGTTTAGGATAAACATGGAGTTGGCCAGATCATGAGTCCAGATATTATCCACAATAAACTTGTATTCATAAATGCCAGACTGGAGGTCCAGGGTGATTTCCCAGCCCTTTTCTGTTTTTGTCATGGGGATCGAAGATTCGTTCCAGGCATTGAATGAACCAGCGAGTATAACTCTTTGGGCATTAGGAAATCCTGCGACGAAGAAGCGGGTATTTCCGTTTTTATCGATGCGATAGGGATCGGCGAATAAGTCAAATTCACTTTGGATTGTTTTTAAGGGTTCGCTGAGACTATCGACCTTTGAAACGGGTTCCACCCAGTAATCACCATTGATTAAATACTTTACATTTTTGGATGTTTGTTGATTGAAGTCTGTAAGTTTTCGCCGAAGCTGAAAAATGAATTCGTTGATTTGATGTACTTCCCAGCCTTGAATCTGGTTTGTTTGCTCGGACTTAATAATGTCGATGACTGCATAGTCTTGTAATTCGAATAATTGGCTAAATTTATTTTCCAGATCATGATCATACTGACGGATATCAAATTCGAATACGACATCTTCGTTTTCCATAAAATAAGAAGGCAGGGTATCTACCTGTCCCCGCAAGTCAAATACAGTGATCAAAATTAATATGGTCCAGTAGTATTTCATTTTACTTTATGGAGTTCTAAATTCAATTTTATGTAAATAAATCTCTTGCTTTCGGTAATTGATACTGAACAACCAGGGCGCTAAAAATTCGTACCCAAGGATACCATCAAGGGAAGTTCCATAGATAGCGTTTAAATGCTTAAAATTAATCAAAACTGTAGACATCCCTGCGCAACGGTATCGGTCTAAGAGCACTACTCTGAACAGCTTTCCGGCCAGTGCTTGAATTGTTTGTTCACCAGCGTTTGCAATTTCTATGGTTTTTAGGATTTTAAAATTATTCATAATTGGTTTAGACCGCTGAATATTGTATAGATTATACTCGGCACCCGTATCTACGCCCATTCGTTTAGTCTTACCATTTATCTGAACTTCAATAATCGGGATATGCTTCCCCATCGAAAACGCAATAGTATCTACTTTGTTGGTAGTATGCGGTAATTCCGTCATGATATTGCCTCGTTTGTCTACCCGTGAAAACGTTACAATATCTCGACGATAATCCAACATGATCTCGAATCCTTTGAGTAAATTATATCCAATCAATCCGAGAATTCTGGTGTTTTTTCTGTTTTCTAATTGTCTCAGGTCAATCGTCTGAGCAATTACCCCATCAAAATGTATGGCGTCTATCTGAATAGAATCCAGACGAACCTCTCCCAGGTCCTCCGCTGCACCTGCTAAGCCAATCCCTTTTCGATCGGCTAACAATCGATCTGCTTCAAAGTAATGATTATTCAATACTAAACCATTCGCGCCAGTGTCAAGGATGAAATTCCCTTCCATACCATCAACTGTCGCAGTAAGGATGATTAAACCTCCGAGTGATTTGAAAGGAATGATCACGGAGTTTGAAATGTATTGGTTGCTATGAGGAATGGATAAGGCTACCTTGGTCCAGCCAGGCGGCTCTGCAGATTTACTGCTGGTAAGGAAAAAACCAATCAGGATAAGACACCAAAAAGTCTTGAGGTATTGTATTTTCATTTGGTAGCAAGTGTCTGTTAAAAGACTACTGCATTTTCAAATGGTTGC
>JAHDHW010000018.1 GCA_020631105.1 Saprospiraceae bacterium
CAACTGAGCCTATCGTCGTTTCCCAGAGCGGGCTGCTTCCTTAAAATATTTAATAGGGACCCAGAGCATTCCAAAGCATTCTCCGTGTTCTTTGCCAAGGTGTTTGTGATGGACTTTATGAGCTTTCCGGATTGCCCTGAAATAAACATTATTAGAATTACGAAGGAACTTGATACGCTGGTGGATAAAGATCTCATGTACAAAGAAATAAGCCATCCCATATACGGCAATTCCAACACCAATGAAGAACATCCAATTGAATCCTTGTTGGGAGCCGAAGTAACAAAGTAGAAAGCTAGGCACCGCAAATACTAAGAAGAAAGTATCGTTCTTTTCAAGGAAGTGGTCATGATTGGGTATGTGGTGATCTTCGTGTAAATTCCAGAGAAAGCCATGCATTACATACTTGTGAGTCGCCCAGGCTACGCCTTCCATCACGATAAATGTTGTAATCAGGACTAATATATTGAAAAGCATATGTTGACAGATTATGATAGTGGATCCTAAGTATAAAACGCCTGAAAGATACTTTCGTTTGCTATAATAAGTTAAATTTATATCGAAACATTGAACTCATCATCAAAGTGAATTTATGAGGATTCGAAATTCGAATGCGCTCATTCATCACGCGATCAGCAGGTGAACTCTTGATCTTATCAAATAACTTTCGATAATAAATGTAAGCCAAATATACACCGCGTTTGGCACCTCTGGGTAATTGTTTAATACCTTTTAATGCTTCCTCGAAATCTTCCTGGATTTCTCTTTCGATAATCAGCTTATCAGACTGAGTAAACTCTGCAAGATTTACGCCCGGGAAATAACTTCTGCCTAATTCTTCGAAGTCTGCTTTGGCATCCCGAAGGAAATTTACCTTTTGAAAAGCTGCGCCAAGACGCATCGCAGATGGCTTTAAATACTGATAAGTCTCTTCATCTCCATTGGTGAAAACACGAAGACACATCAGACCAACTACCTCAGCAGAACCAAGTATGTATTCTTTATATCCTTCTACATCATAGATCGACTTTTGTAAGTCCATTGCCATACTTTTCATGAAAGTATCGATGAGCTCCCGCTCAATATTGTATTTGTTGACAGTATGCTGAAAGCTGTTCAGAATGGGGTTGAGACTAATGCCATCCTCGATTGCCTCGTAGGTGTCTTTCCAGAATTTTTCTAAAAGACGATCCTGATCATAACCTTCAAAGGTGTCTACAATCTCATCTGCAAATCGGACGAAGCCATAGATGTTATAAATCGGAGTGTGGTATTTTTTATCCAAAAAATTAATACCCAGCGAGAAACTAGTACTATACTGTTTGGTAGTATGTTCGCTGCAATGAGTGGAAACTTGATCGAAAATCGCTTTCATAAAATGATCTGGTTAAAATTGGTAGTAATAGATTATAATTGTTTGAGTAGTTCTTTGGCAGCCACCTGTCCAGAGATAATCGAAGGCGGTACGCCTGGCCCAGGTACGGTTAGCTGACCAGCAAAGAAAAGGTTATTCACCTTTTTACTCTTTAGTCGGGGCTTGAGGATTGCTGTCTGCATTAGCGTATTTGCTAAGCCGTAAGCGTTTCCTTTATAGGCATTATAGTCATTGACAAAGTCAGTGACACAATAGCTTCTTTTATAAATGATATGATCACGGATGTTCTCCCCTACGAAGTCTTCTAATCTTTCCATTAAAATATGATAATACTCTTCACGGATCGCTTCTGTATCTTTTAAGCCAGGAGCGATAGGCATAAGAATGAATACATTCTCTTTGCCTTCCGGAGCAACATCAGGATCAGTCTTAGAAGGACAGCATACATAGAACAATGGTTTTTTGGGCCATTGTGGATCTACATATATTTCTTCAGAATGCTGTTTAAGATTATTATCAAAAAATAAAGTGTGGTGCTTTAACTTAGGTACCTTTTTGTCAACGCCTAAGTAAAAAAGTAGAGAAGAGGGAGCGAAGGTTTTCTTAGCCCAGTATTTCTCATCGTAGTTACGATAAGGTTTGGCCAATAATTTTGATTCAATATGATGATAGTCTGCTGCGCCAACGACTGCATCAACATCCATACTGTGCCCGTTTGCACTAACATGATGCACCGCATTCTTGGCAATCTCTAATTGTTGTACAGGTTCTCCCTGATAGAAATTAACGCCTTTGTCTTTGGCAATTTGAGCCATGCCTTCAATGATCTTATGAAAACCACCCATTGGGTAATAAGTCCCCATCTTTAGTCCGGCATAATTCATCAAGCTATATAAGGCCGGAGTTTTTTCCGGCATTGCGCCAAGAAAAAGTACTGGGAATTCCATTAAGGCAACTAACTTAGGATGCTTAAAATGTTTTTTTACGTGATCACTAAAAGAAGAAAAGACTTGCAGACGGAATACATCGCGGAATAATTTAAAATCGGCAAATTCTCCAAGGGATAGCCCCGGTTTGTAAACTAAGTCATTAATGCCTACTTCGTATTTATAGGCCGCTTCGTTCATAAATTTACGAAGAGCATCAGCAGCCCCGGTTTCTATAGATTCGAAAAGATCACAAAGGTCTTCAAAATTAGCAGGTACATCAACAATCTCGTTTCCTTCGAAAACCATTGAAAAACCAGGGTCCAATAGTTTTAAATCATAGAAATCTCTTGGGTGATAACCAAAACGTTCGAAATAGCGCTCAAAAACATCAGGCATCCAATACCAGCTAGGCCCCATATCAAATAAGAAGCCTTCGGCACCAAATTGTCGTGCTCGACCACCTATTTGTTCGTTTTTCTCGAATAGGTGTACCTCTTGCCCCTGGTCGGCAAGCACAGTTGCTGCACTAATGCCCGCAAAGCCTGATCCGATAACTGCTATTTTTTTCTTCAATTTGTTTTGTTTAACGTTTTACCTATAAATCTTAAACAGAATTAATTATGAAATGTACAACATGAACTTGAATAAATGGTTCAAGAAGTGAAGCAGTAATTAAAAGCAGGCTTAAAAATTAGTACTTGGTTTGCAAATGCAACTGTTTCCAGATTTTAGCTTTTTGTCCTGCAATTCTGATAGCTATCTAGTAGCTATTTCTTTCAAAACTGCCTCAATTGAGAGAAAAAACTTGCTTTTCGATACAATGACCAAAGTTTAAATATACCTTAAATCATATCTGAACTTTAAGTCTAAACCTATTCAAAACATGACTTTATTGCAAGTCACGACACTACGAAGTCTCTTATTCAAATAAAATATGTAGTGCATAGACCGTAATCTAAATGCATTAAAGGAGGGGCCGAGATATAATAGTAAGAAAGTAAAGCTATAATTTCAGTAGGCTTTACTGTCAAAATTAAAAGGCCTTTTCATTATAGATTACTGTTCTCAATATACGCCATTTATTGAGTTTATCTAATTTCCAAAGGTCTAATCTTTGCACGGAGGCGAATGGATCGGTGTCCTTAGGAGTGCCGATACTTTTGAGTTGCCAGTCCATTGTTATATAAGCAATTTTATCGCCCTGATCGATGTCTTTAATTTTGACGGCGACTTCAAAGTTGTTTTTACGGAGGTTTTCTACGGTCTCGCGTACGAAGGAAGCGAGATCAGCGGGCGCCAGGATCGGCGAATAACTTTTATAATCAGCGTCGTACAGATTCATCAGACAATCGGTATTCCGCTCATTTAGGCAATTGATATATTGCTCGACAAAAGGTAATAATGCAGGAGTGTTTTTAGTAGTATTCGCTGAGTTTCGTTCCAACGCTTTGCTGGAACTACAGCTTTGACAAATGCCGGCAACTAGCATGAAAATTATATAGATAATGAGATTCGAGGATATTTTAAAATGCATTGGCGATGTTTATTCTTTGATGTTTTTGAGTGTTGCATTATACGCTTCCAGAAGTTCTGCTTCATAAAAGACCATATCCTGTAGAATCGGAACCCAGCTCCTTCGCATCTCTAACTGAAAAATCGTGTCTCTCGCAATATCAATTGCTTCTTGCCCCCCGGATGCAATGTAAAGTGGTGTTAAAGCATTTAGATTCGTCATCGTTTCGGAAGTAGAAATATTATTCAATTCCATTTGTTCCTGCATGGAATACACCTTTGCAAGATTTCTATACGTAGCAAAGTCAACGTGCTCTTTAAATATTCCGTTATTGGAAAGTTGCCAGGCGAAATCGGTAACCCGCGAGGCCTTTAATGCGATACGTGCTTCCAATGGATTTTCCTGAAGATCTCTGAGTAAGCCTTTATGGTAAGGTAACTTTTGGTCTAGTTCAACTTTATTAGATTTTATCTCCTCTACAATGCTTTGAAGGTATTGCTGAGCTTGTTTTTTCTCTTTTTGTTGTTGTGCGTAATTATTCAGCCAGAAAGCCAGTAAGATCCCAAATACGACAGTGATGAATTCTATTCCTTTATTGGTCCAGTCTATTTTCTTTTGCATAATGTATACTTATTTATACTAGAGCTTACTTAGCATTGGATTGTTAGGTTAAATTAAAAAATAAATTGATCTTCATCCTTACAAGTAAACGACTTATCATCGATGTTAATACAAACCTTAGATTTACTGGGGACTTTTGTCTTTGCCATCAGTGGCACTTTAGCGGCGGCTGAAAAGCGATTTGATGTATTTGGTGCAGCTGTCCTGGGATTTGTGACGGCAGTAGGCGGCGGTACGATCCGCGATGTATTGATCGGAAATACTCCGGTAGGATGGATGCGGGATCTTAGTTATTTGTATTTGATTTTACTGGCAGTTCCAGTGAGTTATTTCTTTAGAACATATATCCAAAAGCTAAGACGTACCATGTTTTTGTTTGATACCATTGGGATTGGTTTGTTTACGATACTTGGTCTGAAAACTACACTGGCCATTGGTCTCTCTCCAGCGATAGCAGTTATGATGGGAACTGTCTCAGCGGTATTTGGTGGAGTAGTGCGGGATGTGTTAAGTAGAGAAGTGCCTTTGATCTTCCGGGAAGAAATCTATGCGACTGCCTGTATTATTGGTGGGCTTTGTTATTTAGCACTTCGAAAGCTAGGTGTTGAAGAAGACTGGAATACTTTCATTACAGTGCTTATGGTGATCGCTATTCGGGTGGTCGCGGTTAAATGGCATTTAAGATTACCAAGGTTAACGAAATAAGTATTGACTTTATCTTAATATAAATGTGAAGTTGTTCAAAAACTCCTAACATGCCTTCGAATTGACCTTTTTGCTTAACGCTTCAGCTTTTTTATCGTCCGTAGCTACGGCTATGCACTCAAAAAAAGCTTCGATTTAAACAAAAATCTCCGCTTCTCGGCTATATTCTGAATTATTGAACAACTTCTGTCTTATATGATTTTACTTGCTCGGAAATATTTAACCTAAATGGTACTACCAGTTTAGTTAATCTACATGGGGAATTGCGATACCTTTGTCATTAATAATTTCTACTGGTAGTACGATTGAACTAATACGATCACTATGAGTCAGAATATTAAAAGGGATAAAATACGCGACTGGTATTTTATCCCTTCTTATTATAAAATGCTTCTTAGGAAAGAGAACGAGACTAGTTCTCCGTTCCTTCCGCTGGCATCATCGTAACCTGAATTACTTTGTTACCATCGAAATAAAGTTTTGCTGCATTTTTGATATCATCAGAAGTTAATCCATTGATGGATTCTTCAAAATTGTCTAACTCAATGATTGAAGGATCAAGATTGTTCTGATAAACAAACCGCAGGTTGTTATTCCAGAATCTATTTTCTTTCAAATCTTTGATGCGGCTTTGTCGCTGTGTTTCTTTTACTTTCGTTAAATCCTTTTCATCTGCGCCATTATGTCGGGCATAGTTGATATCTGCCTTTGCGGTTTTGATCAATTCCTCAACCATCGGAGGATCAGCGTTAAAGGAGATATTGATAGAATACTCAGGATTTGGAAACTGAGAAGTGTTACCACTTACCCGTACACCATAAACACCACCTTTGTCTTCCCGCATGGACTCCCGCATTTTGATACGCAGTACGTCGATCATAGATTTGAAGTTGTATCTGTTTACGGCATCCCATTTAAAGTCACCATGGTAAATGATATTTACCTGCGCTTTAGGAGCAGAACCTCTGGTCAATGATTTTTTGATGGCACCATTAATATAGTTTGCATTAACATCTTTGAAGTTTTCCTTGCGGTAAGTTGAAGGAAGCGATCCAAGATAAGTAGCTACTAGTGGTTTGATCGTCTCCATATCAAAGTTACCGGTAAAGAAGAAGGTGAAGTCACTTGCATCCGCAAATCGTTCCTTGTAAATATCGACAACCCGATCAAGCTTTATGTTTTGAAGTTGTTCCTCCGTTGGGAAGCCACGTCTGGTATGGTTTCTATATGCAATCTTAGAAACCTGATCAGAGAACCAGTAATCCGGATTAGCCATTAGATTTTTAAAGATCGAACTTTGCTTCGCGACGTAGGATTGCAAAGCAGCCTCATCTTTGCGAGGGGCAGTAAAATACAAATGAACCAATTGTAGGGTTGTTTCTAAATCTTTCGGGCTAGAGAAACCATTAAAGCCCTCATACATTTCGCTGATGTAAGGAGAGATGTTCAACGTCTTTCCGGTTAGTTTTTTCTGGAGTTGAGTCAAGTCAAACTCCCCAATTCCGGAGGCATCGATTACACGTGCTGCATTACTTGCACTTGGATAATCTTCATCACTATACAGTGAAGATCCTCCGGGAGAGAAGGCACTAATTAATACCTCATCGTTTTTGAAGTCAGTTGGCTTTAAAACCACTTTTACTCCATTGGCCAGTTCAAGTTCTGTCACACCAATGTTTTCCATTTGGCGTTCTTCCTTAATTTCAGCAGGAATAGGAATATCCGCTAAAAGAGGAGCATCAGAAACATTATCAACATAAGGTGTGATTTCTGCTTTCTTTACTTCTTCCAGAATGCTACGGACTAGTCCTTCATCAGGAAGTGGTGCACTTGCTTTTTCTGGTCCTGTGATAACTACGACACGGTTTTCATCAGTTACCCATTTTTTGGCGAGTCCGTCTATTTCTTTTAGGGTAATAGTCGGTAGAAAATCTTTGTATAACTTTATTTCATCTCCGATACTAGGGATATTTACATCATCCACAAAGTGTGCAACGTATCGGCTGGCAAATCGACGAGAGTCGGTTTTGTCACGTTCCTTATAGGCGCGCTCCATTCCGGTTAGGATATCGGTCTTTGCACGTTCTAGTTCTCCTGCGGTAAAACCATGTCGTAATACGCGCTCATTCTCTTCCAATAATACACGTAAACCTTTTTCGGCACCACCTTCTGGTACCATTGCATAACTTGAGTAAGAATCGATATTACCTAAGTCACTGGAGTAGCCGGTATATGCAAAGTTAAATGGCGGTTCGGCGCTTTGCGCTAATTCATCTAATCTGGCACCCAGCATACTGTTGTATAATCGTCGCACAATACTTTCACGATATTCTTTCAACGTTTTGGTCGTAACATGATCATGCTTGTACATGAGCTGAATATTCGTAAAAGGGGCTTCTTTATCTGAAACGATAGATACTAAAGTCTCTTTGTGCTTTGGTACATTGTTAGCCTCTTTCTTACGAGGAGAGGCATTGTTCTGAAGCTTACCAAATCGAGCTTTAATCTCTTCTTCCATTTTATCTACGTCAATATCACCTACGATTACGACACTCATCAAGTCTGGGCGATACCAATCTTTATAAAAACGTTTTACTGTTTCGTAGGGAGCGTTACGGATGATCTCCGGTTTACCGATCGGGAGGCGATTCGCGTAGCGAGAGCCCTGATATAAAACTGGAAGATACTGGTTTTCTTTCATTTGGGCCCAGGCGGGTACGCCATTCTGATTCTACTACACCACGCTCTTTATCGATTTCTTCATGGTCAAAGGTTATTCCATTTGCCCAATCTTCTAGGATCAACAATCCTTTGTTTAATAATTCAGTACTATCTGTACGAACCTGAAGCATATAAACTGTTTCATCAAAGCTGGTGTAGGCATTAAGGTCCGGTCCGAATTTGGTACCGATTGATTCTAAGAAGTCAACCAACTCGCTTTTCTCGAAGTTTTTGGTACCATTGAATGCCATGTGCTCCACAAAGTGAGCCAGTCCTTGTTGGTCATCATCTTCCTGCATGGAGCCAGCGTTAAGTACTAATCGTAGTTCAGCGCGGTCTTCTGGTTTTTGATTTTTACGAACTATGTAACGGATACCGTTGTCTAACTTTCCTTTTCGGATATCAGCATCAACAGGTATGCTCATCAGAGTAGGGACAACCTGCGAATCCTTAATGACTTCCTTTTGTTCGTTTACCACCTCAGCGACTTCAGTGGCTACTTCTTCTTTGGACATTACTTCTGTAGCTTTAGAAGCATCAGCGACTTGGGCTGTTTTGGGGCTACAGGCATATAAAAGAATGCTAAATACAAATAGTATTAAGCCAAGCTTAGAGTGTATTTTCATAAGAGGGTTAAGTTTTGGTGAGGAAATGAGATTGTAAAACTATACTAGTATATAACGTTAGAACATTGAAACGTAACGTTTCGGTGTTTAACAATAACATATTTTGAAAAGGGCAAGTTGTAGCACTTGCTTAAATTAAGCAGCAAAAATCTGACATAACAGATTTACTCTTTAGAAATCCAAAGGTTTATTCCAGAGGAATAGCCGATCAGGCCAAATTGAAAATAGGGGATCGCTTAGCGCTTCATTCCCGGGAATCCACCACCTCCCATCATATTTTGGAAGTTTTTGCTGTTTGAGAATTTGTGCATCATCTTCCGCATTTGCTCAAACTGCTTGATAAATTGGTTGATCTCGTGAATACTGCGACCACAGCCCGCAGCGATCCGTCGCTTACGACTCATGTTTAGTAACTCTGGATTTCCACGTTCTTGGGGTGTCATGGAAAATATGATGGATTCTACTTTTGCAAAAGCAGAGTTATCAATATCAAGATTCTTGGTCATCTTACTCATACCCGGAATCATATTTAAGAGACTTTTGATGTCCCCCATCTTCCGGATCTGATTAAGCTGACTCACGAAGTCATTAAAGTCAAACTTGTTTCGTTTGATTTTCTTTTCAATTCGCTTCGCTTCTTTCTCATCAAACTGCTCCTGCGCTTTTTCAACAAAAGAAACGATATCCCCCATACCGAGGATTCGCTGTGCCATCCGTTCCGGATAGAAGACATCCAATGTCTCCATGGTTTCACCCATGCTGACAAACTTGATCGGCTTTCCTACGGTATACTTTACGGTTAACGCTGCACCACCACGAGTGTCACCATCCAGTTTGGTAAGTACGACACCATCAAAATCTAAACGCTCATTAAAGGTCTTAGCCGTATTTACCGCATCTTGTCCAGTCATTGAATCTACTACAAAAAGGGTCTCATTTGGAGTGATTGCCTCTTTGATGTTTTCAATTTCCTGCATCATCTCCTCATCAATGGATAGTCGACCAGCGGTATCAATGATGACTACATCTATACTATTAGCTTTAGCATGCATAATCGCATTCGTTGCGATATCGACCGGGTTTTTATTTTCCGGCTCTTTATAAACAGGAACATTGATTTGCTCACCTAGTACCGTTAACTGATTGATCGCTGCAGGTCGATAAACATCGCAGGCTACGAGTAAAGGCTTTTTACTTCTTTTCCCTTTTAAGTGATATGCTAACTTTCCGGAGAAAGTCGTTTTACCAGACCCTTGTAGACCTGCTACCAGAATTACTGCGGGATTACCTTTGATATTGATACCAACAGACGCACCACCCATTAATTCGACCAATTCGTCCATGACGATCTTGACCATGAGCTCACCAGGTTTTACAGAATTTAAGACGTTCTGCGAACCTAGCGCTTCGTCTTTCACTTTATCGGTGAATTCTTTGGCGATTTTATAGTTTACATCGGCAGCAACCAGTGCGCGACGTATCTCTTTAATAGATTGGGCAATATTAATCTCCGTTAATTTGCCATCTCCTCGTAAGGTTTTAAAGGCCCCGTCTAATCTTTCGTTTAAGCTATCAAACATGTCTTAGGTAGATTTTAATTTTAGGCTACAAAGGTAAAATATTCGAAATCAAAATGAAAATTAAAATTGTCCACGGTACCAAATTCAAAATTGAGGTCGAATTGAGGTTAAAAGGACTTCGAAATCAGTCATTTACTTATAAAACGCAGGATTTGGCAGCAAGTTTTAAGGATAGGGAAAATTACCTGGATAGATGTTTTTGGCTGGGGCTACTCAGGAAAATAGGGCAAGGATTAATGATTATTCGCGGAGTTTCAGCTCTTTCGAGCTTACAGCCTGGAATTGGGGGCATTATATCTTAAGGGGAGAGTTAATGATCATCAAGCTTTTTCCAAAAAACGACCTTGTCCTCTCCTGGGCCCCAGAATTCTCTGATAGTTGCTTCCTGGGTATACCCGCATTTCAGATAGAAGGCCCGGGTAAGATTATAGGTCTCTCCTCCGGATGTTTCCACAATGAGTATTCGATGACCAGCTTTTTGTAAAAGGTTTTCGAGGTGATCCATCATTTTCTTTCCTATTCCTTTGCCTTGAATACCACTTTTAATACCAATGGCATATAAGTTATAGGTACCATCAGTTAGTTTTTCCGGAGCACAATATGCCAGAGCAATGGGTTGATCATCTATCGTATAGGTAAACCAAATATCCTGAGTATCGGGATTGGTGAGAAAATCTTCTACCAAACCATCCAGCATTTCAGCGGGGAACAACTCAATAGAATCAAGTACAACTTTAAGCGCTGGAATATCCTCTTTAGTTATTGGTCTTAGCTGATTTTGCATTTAGGGCAATTACTTCATAAAGTATTTACGATAATACTCATTATAGCTTCTTTTCCAACGTTTAGCAGCCTTTGTATACAGCTTGGCTAATTGAGGTTTTCTGTCGGAGAGTATTTTAGCATCACTTAGATTAATAAATTTTTGGGGTAAAAAATAATTAGACAACTCCTCAATAGGCTCGAAATTAGGTTCTTGATATTTTGCTTTTGAGAAATCTTGTTCTACTTCACTAGCCAGAAAAATTAAATTGCGAGAGGTCTCTTCTCCCGGAGTGGCTAAGATGTCTGTATAAAATCCTGCTTCCTTTAAAGTTTTAAGCACTGATCTTGCGGCTTTTCCTTCTTCTCCGTCAATAAAACCATAGAAGTTGATCATAATCATCCCTCCTTCATTCATTATCTTTTTTGTATCTGCAAAACCTTCCATAGTGATCAAATGTTCCGGAACGGCTTCACTTAAGAAGGTATCGAAAATAACAATATCATATTTTTTATCTGTAGTACGTACGTAATGGCGAGCATCATCAATGACCACATTGGTAGAACGATCCATATTGAAGTACTCAAAGGAGACATCGCTTATTCGTTTATCAATCTCAACAACATCCACTTCAAACTCGAGCCGGTGTAATTGTTTGACCAAAGTGCCTCCACCAAGTCCTAATAATAAGACTTTCGACTTTTTGGGAAATACGGAGGCCGCGGTAGGAAAGTAGTTCGCCCAACTCCAGATACTGTACTGATAATCATTATCTGTCCCAACATAAGTCTGTAAAGTATTATTAACAATAAGCCCTCGTCCCATTCGGGCGTCTGGAGTGATTTCGTAGGAAGGATGATCTACTACTTTTACCTGGCCTAGAATTCCTTCTGATTGATAGAGTACTTTATACTCATCATTGAACTGATCTTTAGGTGTCGCACTTAAAAAAGCGGCGCCCAAAAGTAAGACTAAAGCAGCCACTACTTTTTTGTTTTTACCCATGACTAATGAGATCAAAGGTAGGATTGCCAGACCTAATCCAGAAATGATAGCAGGCATTGTCAGACCGAAATTAGGAATGATATAAAAGCCCATCAAAAAAGTTACGGTAATTCCTCCTAAGGTTGAAATCGCATAAACGTTCCCCGCATTATTACCGGCAGAAGTTGCTTCCTGTGTTAATAGGTTTATAATGATAGGGGAGACCATTCCCATAAACATAAGGGGCGGGAGCATAAAAACTAATAAGGAAGCAATAGCTCCTCCTTCAAGTGACATATTAATAGTTGCCTCCATAATGATATCACTCGTAAAAGGCATAAGCACCAATAAAAGTCCCGCTATAATTAACACCCAGTACAGTAAATTACGACTGCCAACGTATTTCTTAGATAATTTACCCCCGATAAAATAACCTAATGTTAAACCACCAAGTGTAAGTGCTAATGCTGCTGCCCATACGTAAAGGGAGGTTCCAAAAAACGGAGCGAGTAATTTTGCCCCGATTAACTCGCAGGCCATCACTGCGCCTCCTTCAAGAAAAGAAAGTAAGAAAAGATAGTTTTTGCTGGATTTCGTCATTTCAAAAAACTTAAATAAAAAAGGCGGGCTAAAATAGCCCGCCCGTAAAGATTATATTTTTTTACTAATTTTCTTAGTGAACAGCGATATCATCCGCGTTTCCATCAGGATCTCCGCTTACTTTTCCATCAGTACTAATATTGCCAAGTAATAAAATACCACATACGTGTGGAGAGGCCATTGAAGTACCGCTTAATGTAGCGTAGCCATCACCTTTGTAAGTAGAGTATACACCTGAACCAGGAGCACAATAATCTACAGGTGGGTTTCCGTAGTTAGAGAAACTTGACCAAGAATCACTTGAAGTCATAGAAGAAACTGTGTAGATGTTGTTTCCATTAGCACTTGCAGGAGATTTAGTAGTCGCGCTTGTAGACTCATTACCCGCAGCTAAAGCGAATGGGCAATTACTAGAAGCCGCAACAACAGCATCGTTTACTGCCTGCGAGAATCCACCACCAAGGCTCATGTTTGCTGCATCACAATCAGATTGAGCTCCAACAAAGTCAACACCTGCGATTACACCGCTGTAAGATCCAGATCCTCTTTTGTTAAGCACTTTTACAGGAACAACTGTAGCACCAGCAGCAACTCCAACAACACCAATTTCGTTATCAATAGCTGCAACAGTTCCTGCTACGTGTGTACCGTGACCGCTACCATCGAAAGTAAGGTCAGCATCTTGTCCACTTGAAAAAGCATTAAAGCCTTTACTTACATCGACATTTAAATCCGGATGACTTGCATCGATACCAGAGTCAATAATATAAGCAACTTTTCCAGCACCACTAACACCGCCATTAACACGTGTGATACCATAAGGTGTAACTTGTGGATCTGATCCACCACCTCCACCACCTGGAGGTCCACCCATTTGTACAGTTACAATCTGATCTTGCTCAATATACTTTACTCGACTGTCAGAACGTAATTTTTCAACTTGTTCCTCATTTAGCTCAAGTGCAATACCTTTGATCGTTTTGACATAACTCTGCTGAACGTCTTTATCCATGATACGATTCTCGCTTAACAAAGTCGTTGCTTCTCGTTTAAGTTCTGTTTTTGCCTCAGCATAATTTTCTGAAGAAATTGAACGTCCACTCAAAGTAGGGAAAGCATCATCCTCAAAAACTACGATATATTGACCAGGGATGACTTTTGCTTCATCATACGTGATTAGGTCTGCAGTTTCAAGTGCTTTAGCGGTAGCAACTGGATCAAGGTCAACTGCATCAGTTTGGCAACTGTAAATTAGTACAGTACTAGCCACTAATGCACATAAAGACCATAGTGTGATTTTTTTCATAAATAGTAAGGTTAAAATTAGTTAAACAATTTATTTGGTTACTTATAACATGGCAAAATGAAATTTTGAATACGTATCGTATTTAAAATTAATTGCTTAAGACTTTGGTATTGGAGAAATATAGAATAGAGTAATATTGCGCTGCAATTTATGATATTTTTTTGATTATGCAACGTCTTTTGAATAAAAAACAATATAAAATATTGAATTTAGGCGTAAGTGTATTACTATGTTTTTCAGTATATTATTTTGTTTAGGTAATGTGCTTGACGCTTTGAATAGAAAAGAAAAGTTATCTTGAACATTAAAAAAATATGAGATATACGTTTACCACATTGTGTTCGATTATCGTCATCTTTTTATCCGCTCAAGCACCTGTAATAACTACAGTTTTTCCTAAGAATCAAGCGATTGGAGTTGCACCGGATAACGTAATCAGTATAGAGTTTAATGAGGCTATTGATCCGGCAACTATGACCTTTGGCAATTTTAGAGTCTTTGGACGGTGGTCAGGACCAACGGAGGTCGCCTTTAGTCTAAGCAGTGATCAAAAAACAGTACAAATGACTCCTTTTCAGCCGTTTATGGCAGGCGAATGGGTAACTGTAATGGTCACTAAAAACGTTACTGCAGCGGATGGAACTCCTATGGATAAGGCTTACGTATGGAATTTTTGGACCAAAGTGAGCATAGATGAAGGCGTACTGGTTTACGATTTAATCAAGACGATTGAATTAAGGCAACCCGGTGAAGGCCTACTACAAGCTTATGGTGCTTATGCCGGAGATTTGAATAATGATGGGTACTCTGATCTGACGGTGATCAATGAAACCTCTGATGATATCCGAATACTACTGAATGATGGTACTGGAGATTATAATGATTATGAACTAATTCAGTTGAATAGTGGTACGCCTAGTCCAAATGAAGGCGCTGACTTTGATAATGATGGAGAAATTGATTTGGCGATTTGTACGGCTCATGATAATCAGCTACGCGTTTTGTATGGAGATGGGACCGGAACCTTGGGGGATATGCAGGATTTGACGACCGGTACTAATGCTCGTGGATTAGGCGTGATTGATTTAGAAGGCGATGGAGATGATGACATTGTAATTGCGAACAGAGGGAGTAGTGACCTAACTATTTTCGAAAATGATGGTTTTGGGAACTTTAGCAGCTCTAACTTGAATTCACCTGGTGAAGGAGAATCGGGACTGGCGGTAGCCGATATGAATAATGATGGTATTCAGGATATAGTTTTGGGCATGTATACAAGTTCGGATCTTATTGTGATGTTCGGAGATGGGGATGGTGGCTTTAGCAGTGGGATACCCGTAGCGGTTGTTGGTCAACCCTGGATGATAGCTGTAGGCGATTTCAACGGAGATGGATCAGCGGACGTAGCATCAGCGAATAGTTTTGGTCACAATGTGGCAATTTCATTAAATGATGGTTCTGGTGGTCTAATGGACCCGACTTATTTAGCGGAATCGAATGCGCTTTTTCCTTTAGCGATTGACTTAGGGGATCTGGATGGGGATAATGATTTGGATATAGTGACCAGCAATTACAGTTCGTCTACTTATCAAATATTTTATAATGACGGTTCCGGAACCTTTGCAACCGGGCCATCTTTACCTGCCGGCGCGCACGCATCCTGCGCTATTTTACACGATCGGGATAATGACGGAGATTTGGATTTGACGGGAACTGATGAAGGGGATGACTTAGTTTTACTCTATGATGTTTCTATTGAAGTTTTGTCAACAACAGAATGGAATGAGGTCTTTACATCAGTGACGCCGAATCCATTCCTTGATGTAGTGCAAATATCTTTAAGTGAAGATGCAGGAAGAGGGACTGTTCAGGTTTTTGATGTTTTAGGTAGGAGGATTAGGACGCTTTCCGGGAATGAACTTATAGAATGGGATGGAAAAGATCAACAAGGAGCACTTGTCAGTCCTGGGGTATATTACTTGAGATGGTCAGGGGAGGATAGCCAGGGGATATGGAAAGTGGTGAAAGCAAAATAGTACAATGCTTTAATTATTTCATAAAATCTCTTTTTCATTTTGCTGGATGGCGTTTATGGTTTAATTTAGTGATAACATCACGCAGTATCCAATAATTTAAATTTAGCCAAATGAAAAAATTATTCCTATCCTTTGGGATACTAGCTCTATTATGTAATCCATCAACGTTCAATGCTCAAAGTGAACCACCAACTGAAGAATGGTCAGTTGTAGACCTCACTACTGAAAACGGCCTTGCTGTTGTGAAAGGTAATCTTGATGAAGGTAAGCCTATGCCTTTGGAATGGGCAGCACAGAGCAATGTAGCTTGCTTTCCGGCAACTCGTTTCTTTGAATACCAGGGTAACCATCTTCTGTATCGGGTACAGATGCCAGCTGCTGCTAAGATTGTCGTAACCGTAAAACCGAAAAATAAAAAGACCAGGGTTAATCTTTATGCCTTACGGTTAGGGGCAAATAATTATGATAATCCGCCTGATATCGCCCGATCAATTAGCTGCGAAGCCAGTTATCCAATCTATGCTGGGAAGCCAAATCTCAGAGCACCCGCCACAGAAAAATCAATTGAATATATTTCTATCCGAAAGCCTTATAATATCCTGATTGGGGTCGCAGGTGCAGGAGGAATCACAGAAGGTGATTTTGAGCTGGAGGTTAAGATTTTTGCCAGATAAGTTTAAGTTTTTATAAGAGATAGACACAGAATTATATAATCATTTTGTTATATAATTCTGTGTACCCCAAATTTGGTATTTTTGAATATTAGGTTGACTTACAGTTGATTTTATCTAATATTTGTACCTGCAATTCGAGCTAACTCTCCTTTCCTATCCCCTGATTTACATCTATCTCTTTTACCAAACTTACCATACTATGTGGAATAAGCTACAACTGCTATTGTGTTTTTCTATTCAGAAAAACGTACTGCTCAATTATTCAAAAATTTCAATTGCTTTATTAATTATTAGTCTGTTTCCTTCTACGCAAGGAATTGCACAGCCAGATCTTGAAGTATCCAAAAGCTCGATCGAAAGCACACTTCGAGTTGATTATTTAAGCAATAATGATCAATGTTATGTAAACGAAGGTTGTGTTGGAGGAACGGGAGCTCGTCAATTATTAAGATTTACGACTAAGATTAGCAATATTGGAAACCAGGATTATTACGTAGGGCAGGCACCTGCAGATCCGTCAGGAGCAAATGCCCAGTGGGAATGGGACGAATGCCATAATCACTGGCACTTCGAAGGATATGCTCGTTATGTTATTGAAGATGCTAATGGTACGGAACTGCCTGCCAGTTTTAAGAATGGTTTCTGTCTGATGGATATCAGTTGTACAACGGGTACGGCGAAGTTTAACTGTAGCAATCAGGGAATCACTGCTGGTTGTGCAGACATTTATTCTTCGGGTTTAGACTGCCAATGGATTGATGTTACGGATCTTCCTGCCGGGAATTATAAATTAAGAGTTGAAGTAAACTGGAATCAAACGCCAGATTATTACGGAAGAACAGAAACGGATTACAGTAACAATGCAGCTGAGGTCTGCTTTACTTTAAGCCGCAGTGGTACACAAATTTCATTCGAAGCTCTAGATTGTAATGATCTCACAAATGGAGGTGGTGGAACGACCACTTGTAACGATAGTGAGTATACACTAAGATTTAAATTAGATAATTACCCGGAAGAGACGACTTACCGGGTGTTGAATAGTGCAGGTAATATTGTTGCCTCTGGCGGACCATTCGGAAATTACCCTGATGGTTCGACTATTGATGAAGCACTTTGTCTACCTGACGGTTGCTATACTTTGAGAATCGATGACAGTTATGGCGATGGAATTTGTTGTGGATATGGAGAAGGCCAATATACTTTACTGGATACAGATGGTAGTGCGGTAGTTTCCGGAGGAAACTTCGGTAGTACAATCAGTCATCAGTTTTGTGTAGAGTCCGGTGGGGGAGGAACTGGCCCAGTTGACCCACCTACGAATGAAATTTGCCCGGGTAATGTTTTGCCGGATCCTAGTTTTGAGACGACTGGCCTTACAGGGTGGGAAGTGAATGGTCGTGTTCGGATTGTTCAAAATGCAGAGTCTGGGATATACGGAGCGCGATTGAACAGAGGAGAAGCTCAGATGACTTATACGGTTAATGTAGAAGGAGGAGATGAGATTGATTTCTGTGGTTACTTTAAAGTTCGCCGTAGTCCGAATACTGCGATAATGGGAATGGAGTATTTGGATCAGAACTTCACCCGAATTACTTTCGATTATCTGGATATAACTTCTCATAATTATACGGAGTATTGTTTGAGTACGGTTGCTCCTGCGAGTGCACGATTTGGAAGAATCATCATTTATCAGAATGGACCAAGTTCATCACGACTTTTTGTGGATGATGTATGTTTGGAAGGCGATATCTCTTTCCGTGGTGATAATAATGCGAATGCATTAAATGTTGAGGCTGTCGGACAAGAGAGAATGGTAAATGTACAATGGTATACCAATACACATAAAAGAGTAGAAGAATACATTTTGGAGCGATCCTCAAATGGGATTGACTTTGAGACTATCTATAATTTAAGAGTAGGAGAGCAGTATAATGTACCGATGAATTATCAATTCAAAGATGTGAACTCAGCGAAAGGAACAAATTATTACCGGGTGAAACAGATTTTTGCCGGGGACCGCTTTCAGTGGTCAGGTGTTCATAGACTGGAGTATGCGATTGATTTGGAGAAAGAAGGAATTGTAACCTTCCCTAATCCTGCGCAGGAAGAACTACTCGTTGACACACGTAAGTATAATGGAGAATCCGGCGTACTTAGCGTAATTGATAATCTTGGTCAGGTGATTGAGCAACACAAAGTTGATTTAAACGAAGACTTCTACCGATTAGATTTGGGGAACTACCGACCTGGTGTGTATCAGTTATCGATTGACCTAGAAAGAAGAAAAACTATTACGGATAGCTTTGTGGTCATTAAAGAATAGAAGATTATCCATAGTGAATACCATTTAATAAAATAAATAACCCAAGTTGCGATGAATGGCCTCTCAATCATCGCAACTTGGATTAAATAATTACTGCGAAAGCTCCAGCTTAGTTGGAATAAGCTTTCGCAGTTTTTCTATTACGATATCTACTTCTTCTTTGGTATTATAATGCGAAAAAGAGAAGCGAATTGTTTTACGATTAGGAGCGCCTTTGATTGCATTAATAACATGCGAACCCGTTTCTGCACCGCTGCTACAAGCTGATCCACCAGAAGCACTTACTCCGGCAATATCAAGGTTCAATAATAATAACTCTGATTTTGGAGAAGGAGGAAACGATACACTAAGTACCGTATAAAGACTTTCGCCTTCTATATCACCATTGAATTGAATATCCTCAAATTCATTACGAAGTTGTTCTGCCATATAGCTACGAATCGAACGGATATAAGTGCTTCGCTCATCCATTTTGTCTATGGCCATTTCCAGGGATTTTGCCAGGCCAATGATTCCGTAATAGTTTTCGGTTCCGCCACGCATATTACGTTCCTGCGAGCCTCCATCTATAAATGGCTTGATAGAAACATCTCCGTTTATATAGATGAATCCAACAC
The DNA here is from genome assembly GCA_020631105.1 of Saprospiraceae bacterium. GTDB lineage: Bacteria > Bacteroidota > Bacteroidia > Chitinophagales > Saprospiraceae > JAHDHW01. The sequence continues at coordinate 19,374 of JAHDHW010000018.1, forward strand.
CTTTGGGGCCATGGAATTTATGGGCAGCACCAGATAGGAAATGAATTTTGATCTTATCTACATCAATCGGGAAATGCCCGACTGTTTGAACCGTATCAGAATGCAGATAGGCTCCATACTGGTCACAAACCTCTGAGACTGCCTGAAGATCGATCATGGTACCGATCTCATTATTCGCGTGCATCAAGGTTACAAGTGTAGGGACTTCGCTGTCTTGCAATAGTGCTTCTAACTCTGCAAGGGTAGACTTACCTTTTTGACATACAGACAGGTATTCAATTTCAACATTATTATGCTCTTGTAAATACTCTAAAGTATGTAAAATACAGTGGTGTTCCGTCGGCGAGGATATTATTCTTTTTACGCCGAGGTCCCGCACGGCACACTTAAGGGCCATATTATTAGACTCCGTTCCACCCGAAGTAAAGAAAACCTCTCCGATTGAAGAGTTGATACAATTGGCTACCGTTTTACGGGCACCTTCAATTGCGGCACGAACTTGTCGGCCATCAGCGTGGATTGACGAAGGATTACCATAATGCTCTTGCATGCATTTGGTCATGGTTTCAATTACTTCAGGAGCAATTGGTGTGGTTGCTGCATTGTCGAAATATACTCTCATTTGTATGCCTACTTTTAAATTAGTAATGCGAAGTGAACTTCAGTTTATTGAAGTTTCTACACGGGCTCAATTACAAAATTAAGCAATTAGTAAGATTATTTCGTATTGTAGGTGTCGTATTATGGCACAGCATTCAAACTAAATGCTAAATATAGAGCAGATGTCGGAATTAAGCAGGCCCTGAAATAAGATCGCCGATTTCAGAGCAATTGCTCCAAAATCGGCGATCTTATATTTAATACTAATGTATTGACTAGCCAGCAGTCACATTCGTAAGTATTTCTTTGATGTCATGTTTTATCTTATCTGCCAGATTATTAGCCGTTACTTCTGATGTACTTTCCGCGTAGATTCTGATGATTGGCTCCGTATTCGACTTACGAAGATGTACCCAGTCTTTATCAAACTCTATCTTAAGGCCATCAATAGTATTCAATGGCTGTTGGCTATATTTCTTTTGCAAACCATCAAAAACGAGATCCAAGTCAATTTCTGGTGTTAATTGGATTTTGTTCTTTGATATCGTATACGAAGTATAAGATCGTCGTAAGAAAGAAATCGGTTTACCAAACTTAGCCAAATAAGATAAAATCAGAGCGATTCCAACTAAAGCATCACGACCATAATGTAAGGTAGGATAAATAATTCCTCCATTACCTTCGCCACCTATTATAGCGTTGGTTTCTTTCATCTTAGTTACCACATTGACTTCTCCTACTGCAGCAGCGGTATAAGTTACGCCATGCTTTTCGGATACGTCTCTTAATGCACGAGTAGAACTAAGGTTTGAGACAGTTGCACCAGGTGTATGTTGTAATATATAGTCTGCGACAACGACTAATGTATATTCTTCGCCAAACATCTCACCATCTTCACTCACTAATGCAAGACGATCGACATCAGGATCAACAGCGATCCCAAGTTTGGCATTATTAGATTTTACAGCTTCAGAAAGTGCGGATAAGTTCCCTGGCAATGGTTCAGGGTTATGCGCAAATCTGCCAGTCATTTCTGTGTTTAAAGCAATAACTTCACAGCCCATTTGCTCCAAGAGTGGAATAATGGAAATTGCCCCTGTAGAGTTGATGCAATCAACGACTACTTTAGGCGCCATAGCCTTTACATCATCGACATTTACCAGGTCAAGCGCAAAAATCTGATCGATGTGCTTTTGAACATAGGTATCATCCTGAGTATAAGACCCAAGTTTATCAATGTCAGCGTAAGTAATACTGCCTTCTGCAATCTTATCAAGTACTTCTTTACCATCAGCAGCAGAGATGAACTCCCCTTTGTGATTTAGAAGCTTGAGTGCATTCCATTGTTTTGGATTATGACTAGCAGTAAGAATAATACCTGCTCCAGCAGATTCCAGCGGAACTGCGATTTCGACGGTAGGAGTGGTAGATAATCCTAAATCGACTACATCAATACCCAGTGATCGTAATGTACTGACCACCAGATTATTAACAATTTCACCGGAAATTCTAGCATCTCGCCCAATAACAACCTTAGGATTGTTTGTTTTTTCGATGACCCATTGGCCGAAAGCAGCTGTACATTCCACAATGTCCTGAGGAGTGAGGTTGTCGCCAGCTTTACCGCCAATTGTACCGCGGATACCTGAGATAGATTTGATTAATGCCAATACCAAGTTGTTTAAAAAAGTTCACTAATTCCGAGGGCAAAAATAGAAAATTTGGAGTGTTATTATCAGAAACGAAAAGAAATCTTTTTCGTATAAAATTTTACTGCCCAATAGCTATCTTTGTTGCACCTTTTCTGGTTTAATTTTCTAATATTTTTAGTTTCTTAAGCATAATTTTTTGTATGACTGCTATACTTCAGTTAGACTATCAAATTTTTGAATGGATTAATAGCGGTCTCAGCAATGGCTTCCTGGATATGATCATGCCCTGGTGGAGATCAAAATATACCTGGATACCGTTTTATGCTATTTTAGCGGGCTTTTTACTCTATAAGTACCGTGAAAAGGGATTTTATTTGATTTTAGCGGTAGCACTAACCATTGGTATTTCAGATACTATGAGTAGTAAAGTGATCAAAAAATCGGTAAAAAGACTTCGCCCCTGCAAAACAGAAATGGTCAAGTCGACCGCTAAAATGCTGGTAAATTGCGGTAGTGGCTACAGTTTTACTTCTTCTCATGCTACAAACCACTTTGCGCTTGCCTTTTTTCTGATCTGTACACTAGGAAGACGATTTAGAAATTTAAACTTACCTTTGGCACTATGGGCATCAAGTATTGCTTTTGGGCAGGTTTATGTAGGAGCACATTTTCCACTTGATGTTGTTGTAGGAGGATTGTTGGGCGCTATGATCGGTTGGCTAATCGCCAATTGGTATCAGCGCATTACAAAAATCCGGATTACTGAATTTTCTTCATCCTGATTAGACAAATGGAATTCTGGGAATATCTTACTTTAATCTTTTCGGTCTTAATTGGAGGCGGTATTGCTTTTTATATCAAGCAATACAATAAGAATGTACTCCAAATGCTCTTGTCTTTTGTAGGGGCATATATCATGGGGATCACCGTGATGCACCTGCTTCCTAGTGTCTACCAAGGACATAATCATTACATCGGGCTATGGATTTTAGCCGGATTCTTCGTGCAAATAATTTTGGAAATTTTATCAGGTGGAGTAGAGCACGGGCATGTTCATCCTTCTCAAGAACCAAAAATGGGCTTTGCACTACAGATCTTACTTGGATTATGTGTCCATGCCTTTATTGAAGGAATGCCCTTGGAAACTTATGATGCTTTTCAGGAAGAGCTGCACGGGCATGAACATTCGCATAATCATCAACACTTGCTATATGGCATAATACTACATAAGCTACCAGCGGCCTTCGTACTGGTCTTTTTATTGACCGTCTCCAAATTTAAGCGGTCATTCGTGGTGATGTCTCTTGTTATTTTTAGCCTAATGTCTCCATTAGGTGCCTGGAGTGCAGGAGCCCTGGTCGAGTACGGGATACTCAACCCAGATTCAACTCGAATCCTTTTAGCAGTCGTTATCGGCTCTTTCTTACATATTGCGACGACTATTTTGTTCGAAACAGAGAGCAAGAGTCATCATCATATCTCCTTCAAAAAGGTGCTAATGATCGTTTTGGGACTTGGTTTGGCGATTATGACCATAATTTAAAAAAAAATCTACCCTTCATACAACCTCAATAATTAATCCTGCCTCTTTCATATGGAAAAAGGAAAAAACAAATGTCTTTTACGCTCAGTATGACAGAATCAAAGCTCATTGATGCTTGTCTGGCAAATAACCGCCGGGCGCAGAAAGATTTGTACGATCGCTACAAAGATGCGATGTATACTATAGCTTATCGGATTACTGGCAGTTATGAAGAAGCAGAAGAAGTGTTGCAGGATGCCTTTTTAAGCATTTTCCGAAATCTGGGACAATTCCGTAGAGAATCTACTTTAGGAGCCTGGATTAAAACCATAGTAACCCGGACAGCGCTAAAAAAGATTAAGAAGAAGGTATACTTTGATCCAATAGAAGATCATCATCAGCGAGAAGAGTTTATTGATTGGGGGGCAACTCGCCTGGATGTGGATTACCTCGAAAAAGCGATCAATCAGTTACCGGAGGGGTATCGAGCCGTATTTGTTTTGGTCGAAGTTGAAGGCTACCCACATAAAGAAATTGCGAAGATGCTGGATATTTCGGAGGGAACATCGAAATCTCAACTCTTTCATGCAAAGAAAAAATTAAGAACATTACTAGAATCTTACGTTCAATAATATCACTAAAATCAAGTAAACTAACTATCACCTTTTTGACTAAAAACTATTGAAAACCACACTATGATTTCGCCGATTTGGCATTTACCGATTGCAAACTAATGACCTTTTAAACTATGCTGGAGCATAATCATCATTTACTGGAAGCAGCTTTGAAAAAGCTACCTGTTCATTCGCCTAAGGATAGACTTTGGGACGCAATTGATATGGAGCTTACAGCAGGGGAGCACGATGTGAATTTACAGGTTGCGGTAAGTGGTTTGTCACAACACAAGGCTCCGGACTCAATCTGGAGTAATATCGAGGATGCTTTAGATAAAGACCAGCAAAGCGTTTTGGAGCCCGTTAGTATCCAGGAATCATCAAAAAGAACAACCCAAGTTTTTTCCATTACTCGCTGGGCTGCCGCCGCAGGCATATTTTTGACCTTTGCGGCGGGAGCCTGGTTACTTAAGGACGCTTTTTCGGAAAGAGAATATGTTACCGTGAGTTACTCGGAAGAAAAAGCAGTTGCTCAGTTTTTGTCAGTAGACTGGGAAGAAGATGAAGATGCTTTTGCAGTGGTTGAAGAACTGTGTGAAATGAATACGACATTATGCGAACAAGAAGACTTTAGAATATTAACGGATGAACTTATAGCATTAAACGAGGCACGCGATCAACTAAAAATTGCCATGGATCAATACGGTAATGATCCAGAGCTAATAGCGCAACTTACTGTTATTGAGCATGATCGTACGGACCTCTTAAAGCATATTATCAAACGAATGTCATCCTACAGTTATACTTCCATATGACCTAACTATCAAATTTATGAATTGTCCGATAAAATTATTTTGGTGTTTTTCCTTCGTTCTGTTAGGAGTAGCTGGACAAGCGCAGGAAGATATTTTGCAAGTGGTCACCAAGAACATTGAGAAAACGATCAATTATGAGGAGGGATATCAATTGTTTATTGATGGCGAAAAAGCTGATGTGCAAATTGAATCCTGGGAAAAGAAAAAAATCAGTGTATCGATTGCTTTGACGGCAAAGCATGCTGATCGAAAAATTGCGGAACGAGATTTAGAATCTATGCGCTATGATATTGAAGTAGTCGGAAAGAAAATCTACGTTCGAAATCAACTGGTGCTCAAGTCGGATCAACCCAAACCAGAAAGTACTTTTAAAGCGAAATATGTTTTTACGGTACCTGCTGATTGTCCGATTGACCTGCGTAATCATTTTGGTAAAGCGGAGATTAGTGATTTAAAACGTGGTATTGCGGTAAAGAGTGAGTTTACGGAGATCCTTCTTAATAATATTCAGGGAAGCATCGGAGTAGAAACCCGTTTTGGAGATGTGGATGGAAAGCAATTAAGTGGCGAGATGAATATTGAGTCCACGCGCTCTGATATTACCTTAACACAATTAAAGGGTCGAGTAAATATCAATGCAAAATACGGTAAGATAAAAATTGATGCGCAACGCAGTTTGGTGGACTTAAACATTAAAGCGGAAAAAACAGATATTCTGTTTATGAACCCTGCAACGGAGACTTATAGCTTTGATCTTGCTGCGTATTATGGAGATATCAGTGTTCCGGAGATGATGAGTTTTGAGATAAAGGAGGAAAAAGCCTTGAACAAAGCTGAGTTAAATTTACCGAAGCAGGAAGCTAAGGTTTCTATTCAGACCTCATTTGGAAATATTGTGGTCTTAAGAGTAGAGTAGGATTAAAAATTTCATACAATTCCAATTGCAATAAGGTTAACATTGTACTTATTCATGACGTGGGGTAGTTTTTAAAACTACTTCGAATAACTGTACACTCTTACAAACCTAAATGGAGCTTTTGTTTTGCAAAAGCTCCTTTGTTTTTTTAGCATTACTGCTTAAGCCCCTAATACTGTTCTAACCTTTTGGCTTGCTCCTGAAGGGCAGCTATAAATTCGGATTTAAGGCGTTGGACTAATTCTTCTACCGGAAGTACATCGCGAATAGTAGAGACACCTTGCCCAGCGGACCATAGTGTTTTCCATGCTTTTGCTTCTGCTTTTTGTGCATCCAGTTCTTTTCCAAAATCAACCTTAGCCTTTTTGGACCAAAGCTCCTCTGTAATACCGATTGACTCCAGACTTGATCGCAGGAAGTTGGCACTAACTCCTGAAACAGCAGCTGTATATATAATGTCGCTTGAGCCAGAATCAATGATCATCTTTTGATAATCATCATCTGCTTTACTTTCTGTAGTATTAATAAAGCGAGTCCCCATGTAGGCAAGGTCGGCGCCCATCTGTAGAGCAGAAGCAATATCCCGACCATTGCTGATACAACCAGAGAGTAAGATGGTTTTGTCAAATACACTTTTGACCTCCGCTACGAGTGACATTGGGTTAATGGTACCTGCATGTCCGCCTGCTCCTGCTGAAACAAGAATTAAACCATCAACACCCGCTGCTGCTGCTTTTTCTGCGTGTCGCTTTTTGATGATATCGTGAAATACTAAACCACCATAGCTATGGACTTCATCAACCAAATCGGAGATGGCACCTAAAGAAGTAATAATCAGGGGCACCTGATGTTTTACGCAAATTTCAAGATCAGCTTTTAGACGAGGATTGGTATGATGCACAATGAGGTTGACGCCAAAGGGGGCAGCTTTTTTTCCGGTTTCTTCTTCAAACTTAGCTAGGGTTTCTTTTATTTCTATAACCCAGGATTCGAATCCTTCGGTGCTTCTGTGATTCAGGGCAGGGAAGGTTCCGACAATTCCATTCTTGCAACATTCGATGACAAGCTTTGGTCCTGAAATGAGGAACATGGGAGCAGCTACAACCGGAATATTGAGGTCACTGATAAAGTTTGCTTTTTGACTCATCCGTATTTTCTTTGATTGGATTTGGTAAGAGAATTAAAAAGAGTACTTCAGTTGAGTCTGAAGATCACTTAATGTAACTGAAAAGTACTAAATGTGATACAAAATGGAGGCATAAAAGTTTTGGGTTTGAGCTTTATTCCAATTTAGATGGATGGCATCTTGCCTTTTTAATGAAAAAAGTGAGAAGTGAAAATAAGGAAAGGGCTAAAACTAAAAAAGCTCCTCCCGAAGGAGAAGCTTTTCTTATTACTATCTTTATGTGATTAGTAACGGTTGTAACCGCCACCGCCGCCACCGCCACGGTTAAAGCCACCACGGTCGTAACCGCCGCCGCCGCCGCCGCCACGATTAAAGCCGCCGCGACCTCCGCCACCACGATTTCCTCGATCTTCAGCTTCTTTTACAACGATAGTTCTGCCATCTAAATCCTGGTTGTTTAAACCGTCGATGGCAGCTTTAGCCTGCTCGTCGTCAGACATCTCTACAAAACCGAATCCTTTAGAACGGCCAGTAAATTTGTCCATGATAATTTTAGCGGAATCAACTTGACCATATTCTTCAAAAGCTGATCTAAGGTCCGCCTCTTGAGTATCAAAACTCAATTTTGCTACGAAAATATTCATTAGAAAAAATTAAAACTCCTGTTAGACAGGAAATAAAACAATAGAGAAAATTTGAAGGTGGGGAAGGAAAAGCTTCTGGTAGGAAAACAATTACTAGCTCAACAACTAATAAACTCATTAAAATCAGTACAAAGATACATAATATTATTGGTAGTTGAAAGATGTATCCTAAATGCCAGTAATATTAACTAATATTTAATTAAATGCTCAGGCACCTAAGGCTTTGAACTCTTTATACCAGCTTGCAATACTTTCATGATAGCGGTGTTCTTCATACTTTGGTCCGTTATAATATCTGGCCAGGGTTCTGAAGTCAGTTTCTTTAGGTTTTTGTTTTTGTACAACAGCCTTAGTGTGTTTACTTCTTTTAATAAGGAAACGGCCGATATGTAGAACCTGGTCTTTTAAAGGGCTGCAGAACATTGCCTTGGCGGATGCTGCTTTGACCATCTTGTAATTGCATCCTAAGATTTGGCCTAATCCAAAACTTGTTGCTTGCAAGCGAAGTTCTTCTAGAGACTCATTTGGGTGTTTTTTGTTGAAACTGGTCAGCAAATGCTGTTCAAAGCGCGGTCGTACGACACCTCCCGTCTCTTGTTTAATTATAGCTAATAGCCATGCTTTCTCAATAGTAATTCCTGATTCGATTTTAATCTTATCGACTGCGTCAGATGCCATTTGACCGTATTTATCCAGGATGGTACGACAAGAGAATAATTGACGGCTATGGGTTAGGTTCAGATGTTTTAATGCTTCGGTATAGCTACCGCACATTAATTGACCGGATTGAATAGCCGTTTCGACTTGAGCTACAATTTTCTGAAGTGTGGCCACTGTTAATTTTACATCGGGAATAATCGTAATTGCCCTGTGCGCATTACTTGCTTTGCAAGGGTAACACAGTGTATTGCGATCGTAATTCGTCCGTACATTGTGTTCAAACTTAAATTGAGCTAATCCTCGATTTGTCCCTCTACCAAAGTCTCCGTCGATGGTATAGGCACCACGGAAAGAAGTGGAATAACCTAAAAAGATTAAAAGCCTCTGTAGCGCTTTGATAGAGTTTTCGCCCGCGGTATGACGATCAAGTTTAACGTCTCCACTTATGAATTTTTGTAAGTCTGCTTTCCAGCTTTCGTCTTTATCAGCAGGAAGGGTAAGGATTTTTCTGATCTTTGGAGTTTCGAATTTGTCTAGCATATTGATCGTTTTTTATGGGTCATAGGTCATGCGTGTTTTAGCCTCGTAATTTATTTGCTCGTTCATTAAGTGCTAATAAAATTGCCTTTCGTTCGCTAGGAGTAGTAGAGACCATAAGTTTACGCATTATTGCTCTTTCTTCTGCTACAGAATACTTCTTAATTGTATTTAAATCTTTTACAGATTGTTGATAGTCCTTGAATTTCGATGCCGTAACATTGGCTTTAAGAGAACCTTTTTTGAGTGGCTTTACTTCTTTTTTGTTCAATACTTTGGGGAGTAGTCCTGGGATTTTGCTTGCTTTCGCCTGGCCGGTTACGGATACTGTATTACCGGATATTCCCGGTAGTTTTGATAGGACTGCACTTTTAAAACCATGTGTAGCACCAACTTGATTTGCTACAGATTGACCGGTCCCGGCACTTTCCATTCCTACCATTAGACGACCGCCACCAACAGGGTCTGTATTGAATAAGAAGAATGCATGTCCATGCTGCGATTCCTTATCATTTTGCTCTGTATTGACAAACCTTCCTTCATCACCAATTTGGTTGATTGGACCATTATTGTCTACACCACCTAATGGAATATTCATCCCGATGCTTCCTTGGTGCAGTACACCTAGGGTTTTGCTACTTTCTTTCCACTTACCATCTTTAAAAGATTGTGGATGGGTGGATCTTTTTAAGTACAAACCTGCGGGTGCATTGCTGGCAGCAGCTTTATCCGGTGTTCTTACATTTTTTGTACCTCGCAGAGGTCCTCTTCCTTCCGGAGCATCAGGCCTTACTGAATTGGATGAATTACCAGATAGTAGGAGGTTATTGAACTGTGTAGCGAGATTGGGAGCAGATGCGTTAGGAGGGATTTCAAAAGCGAGCTTTCCTCCATGTGCAATCATTGCGCCTAAAGGTACATTTCTACGAAAAGTGTGGAAAGAGTTTGGGGCATCCTGATCTCCAGTTTGGATATCAAAAGTGGCCATTGCCAAAAATTGTCTTTTAAGAATATTTTGCTGTTGGGCCAGTACTTGTTTTTGTTTGTCAGTAGCCCCACTATTGGGATCATGTTTTTTATATAAAGTCTGATCCATAATGATGATATCAGATTTGAACTGCTCCTTGTAATTATCCTTTTTTCTGAAATGCCCGGCCATATTCACAGTTGTATCGCTATCCGAAGAAGGAAAAGCATTCGTTGTGTCCATAGAAAACTTCGTATCCATATTCACTTTCAGCGTTTTTCCATCTTTACTCGGAATGATATCCATAATAGCCAAGGGAGCTTTATCGGAAAAGCGGTTTAATTTTTTCAAAGTATTGAAGACTAGTTCCTCCGCTTTTGCCTGAGTGAGTTGAGGGTTATCTTTTAGATTGAAAATAAACTGCTTGGGGGCATTTGTTGTCAAAGAATGATTAGGTGCTGCCGCTGCATTACCATTCTGAAGTACATTTTCTAACATACGCATTTGAGCGATCAGTTGGTCGGCTGTTTCTTCCGGACTATTATTTAAGTCTGCGATTTTATTAATTACCAGATTTAGGCCTTCTGGATCTTTCCAAATTGTGGAACTGACTTTTTTATTTGCTGGCCCCGCATCAATAGTCATTATTTTATTTTGTGCTGCCTGATTTATTTCAACCCCCAGTTTTACTTTTAAGGATTGAGGGTTGATGGTGCCCATTGAAGAAATAGGGACAGATTGAATTTTATTTCTTTCGACGACTTTATCCTGCTTTCTTTTTTTCTTGATTTGGATCCCATTTTTTAGAGGTTTTATGGCATTAGGTGATCGTCCATTTTGATTGGAGCTCTTATTCTTCCGACCAGTAGTTGAAGCTGATTTTCTTGATCCCATGATATTTGATTAAGTTTCCTGAATGTTTGGATTATCCGGCTTTCCTGCCTGGTCATATTTAAAGCTGGCTTTCGCCAGATAATTACTATGCATGGGTTTACCAAATTCATTGCCGGCATCTCCTTTAGCTATGGCATCAGCATAATGTTGAGGTGTAAATTGTTTGATCAATTTTCCTTCCTGTTTTAATTTTTTAACCTGATTTTGTACGGCCACGAATCTTGTCATTGCATGTTGGATTCCTTTTTGGTCAATATGTTCGGGGTCAGCAGGAGCACCCTCCAAAACTTTTCTGAAATCATCAGGAGTCATGCTAAGAATGGCATTTGCAGTATCCTCATGAACTTGTGTTTGCTTGTAAATTAAGCCATCACCGGTATCTTCGAATTGATCACGTAAAGTATTATTGACGGTGATGTTGGGGCCTTCTATCGAAAAGGCCATATCATTATCGATACCAGTAACTTTTCCACTTTGAGGATCAATCATGATGTTGCCCATATGCCTGTCCAGTTGACCAGTGATCGCATCCATAATTTGTAGATCGGATAAACCTCGTTGAATATTAGCATCGGTCAAGTCAAACTTTCGGTAGCGATCACCACTCTTGGCCTTTTTCATCATTTCATTGCCATCTGCCTTTGCCGTGATACCAATGGTTTGTCCATCCCATGACTTTGAAAATACTTCTCCGGCAAGGACATTTAAACCAAGTGCCTGATCAATCCGGGAGGATATGACCTGCCGGGCAATAAGATTTGGAGCATCATTTAATTGTTCCCCTCCATTATCCAATAATCTTCCTTCAAACCCAAGGTTACGGGTAGCATCATTGGCAAGGTCTCCTTCTTTGGTCGCAAGTTTGGCAAATCCCTGAGTGGTGTCTGATGCTCCAATGTAGCCTTTGGTTTCGACGACGAAAACATGACTGGCAGTACCTGAGTCGAGTGCTTGCATGGGCTTAGTGAGTTGATGATCTCGAGCTATTCCGGTTAAAGACTCCATTGCTTCGGTAAGTCTTGCACTATTTTGTTCGGTATCGCTAACTTGTTGAGCAAGTTGGGCTAGGGTATCTAGTTTTCGGGTATTATTGGAGTTTACTTTATCTTTTAGGTATTGATCGATTTTACCTTTGAGGACTTTTGAAGTTTCGTTTAATTCCTGTTGCCGGCGAGCTATGAAACGATTTTGGGCATTGATCATATCGTTAATCTCGGCATCTTTTAAAGTGATATTTTGTTTGACCTTATTGAGGTCGTCATTGAGGTCTTTTAATTTGGATTCAGAGGTTTGAATTTTTTGTACGGCACTATCAATCTCTCTTTGGATCTTTTCTATTTCACCCGGAACAAGGGTTTTGTTTAATTTATCCACCTGAGACCGGATAAATTTTGCCTCCATTTCTTTGTTCTTTTCTAAATCGGAAATTTGTTTGTCAATAGCATATTTCTGATCCAGCATTGTTAATTTTTCTCTAGCAGGCCGAGCAGTTACATCTGCGATATTTTGAGCTGTTTTGCTAAAGGTATCTAACTGTTTTTGATAATTAGAAAAAGCACTTTCGATCGCTTTAAATTCAGGTGTTCTTCCTTTGAGGTTGTTGTTTTTGGTACCATCCTTAAATGCCTTTGCATCCATCAAGTCTGTCGAAACTTTGGGTTTTAATCTAAGACTTTGATATATGTTATCTGGAGGTGTTAGGGGACGTCTTTGCGTAAGCGGACTGTCTGCGACGTCGTATTGGTTGCGAGTATCCTTATCATTGAGTGGTAAACCAACATCTTCATATTGATCTCTTCTATTACTTCCATCCAAAGGGGCTCCGACTACATCGTATTGGGATTCGTTATTTTCTTCTATCCGATTTTTTATAGCATCTACAGTTTCGTAACCCGAATCATCTTTAGGGCGTAGGGGCAATGTACCATATTGATTGGATTCATTTTTCTCTGAAGTGGTGACCTGCTCTGAAGCACCGTCCCTAAGTTTGTCTTCCTTCTGTTGCGCCCTGCGGGCTCTAAAGGCTTCGAGTTCTGCCTGTGAGGGCGGGGCAGGCATTATAGGGATCTGGCGAGGAGGGGTGTTAGCTTCTGGATCTGGTGGTATGGGGGGAGGTACATTGTCCTTTTGCGGTGGATCACCTTCGGTAAGGTCAAATTTAAAACTGGGGAGACCATCTTCATTATCTGAATCGACTAATGTTGCACGGAGAGCTTGCTCACGATTCTTATTGCCTTCGGCAAGAGCAGCATTGAGCGCATCTACTAAAAATTTTGGATCTGTAGCACCTCTAATAATTATGGAGGAGGGAAGGATCTCTCCGTCATTAAATATTTCTTGATCTTTGTTAGATCGGATATTATCAATGTCGCGGATTAATTCCCCGGCATCAGAGATACTTTTTCCCTGGGTGACGTCTATTACCATTTTTGCGCCTTCGCTATCCCGGAATACGGTTGCGGTATAATTACCACTGTCTCCTTTAGTTTGCATGGCATCTCCGTCAATGCTTTTTACCCATTTACTACGTAGGCGTCGCCTACTGCTTTCTCTGCTTAGATTGCTAATTGTTTTTTTTAAAGCACCCTGACTATTAGTTTTTTTGCGATGGCTGCCGATCTTAAGCCGATTGCGATTCTTACTGAGGGATTTTGATGATTTGGCTTTTATAAAGGACATGGAAGTTTTTTTAACTTGGGATGTTAATGAATAATATAAAGTTGTCAGGTCATAGGCCTGACCACTGTTGTAAAACATAAGGCAGCATATTGGATCGATCCGTAAAAAAGCGGACCGATCCAATTCAGTTATACCTTAGCTTTATAACCTATGACTAATAGCACATTCTTGAGGCTGGATTTATCTCCTTTATGGGTCAATATCCATTCACTTCCTCGACTACTGACGCTAAGACCTCCGGTTACCAGAAATCGATCAGATTTTAAAGTCAATGCTTCATCACCATTGAGTATAAAACTTTGATTAGAATCTTCTTTTGTTTCAAACTTAGAGAAGATGCCCGTGATTTTACTGCTGGCCATATTCGGGAAGCGATCTTGTGTCATTGGTAAACTTAATTCGGATTCCCCGTTTCCGAGCCAGTTTTCCCAAGTATCATAAAAATCATCAGCGAGACTTAGGTACTGAGTAGTGAAATAGGGTTTGAGCATACCTTTGACCGTATCTTTAAAGAGCTCGCCACCGTTGATTGCGGTATACTTCAGTTTGATGGTCAGATTAGCGAGATCCTCCATTTTGATGGAGCCACGCTTGCCATTCAACTCCAGGCGCCAGCGGCTGATCGCGCCAGTTCCTTCAAATGGTAAATAGCGATCGTCATCGAAACGCAACTCAAATAGTCCATTGCCTTCTTCGTATTCTTCAATATGCGAAAGCGCGATTTGCTGCGCTGCCCGCCAGTTACTACGAATCGAAGTTGGTGGCTGATCTTTTGGATCCAATAAAAATTTGACCGCTTTTTTGTCTGGGCTCATGACCATCTTATTACTGAGCTGGGTGAGCGTAGCGTTGACGGTTTGCGGAGAATCGAAGCGAATAGAGATTGTTTTGACCTGCCGGTTATAATGTCCCGGAAAATCATAATCAAAAAATGCCTCGTCAAATTCAAACTCACAAACACCTTTTGATTTCAGATCCAGGAATGCTTGTGGATTTAAATCTAAGAGTGAGATAGATTTAGTGATTTCTAATCGGCGTTGATCAGCTTTTAAATAGGCTTCTTCCATTCGTTCGAGGTCAAGTCCCAATTGATCACCGGCAAGAAGTCCCTTACGTTGACTATCCCAGTACATCCCTTGAATAAAGTTCACTTTTTGAGCAGGTAAACCTTTTTCAAACTGGAAAGCTTTTTCGGCAGATTTTGCCATGTCAAGGGCCAGCTTATAAGTCTGGTAGTAAACAGCGGAAAGCTTACCGGTCATCCATTGATATAAGGCTTTATTGCTGAATTTATTCTGCATAAAGGTATTAATGGATGCCTGATGTTCGAGTTCCTTTTCGTGAATGGCTAGCTCGTATTCGGCAATCTTGATTTGGATGTCTGCACCTATTAGTTGGGATTCGATCTGCTGAATATCATAAATGGCTGTATCTGCCGCATGTTTTGTATCCGCCATCATGCGTTGATGCTGTGCACCAATGCCGAACATTTCTCCTAAAATACTTATGCCTTCTGCTGCGGATTGAATGGACTCAGCTGCCTGTGACAATGGTTCGGAGATTTGTTTTCCGCCGGCTTCGGGGCCAGCGTCGATGCCGACTTTAACTTGTGGGACAGGGGCGGTAATAGCTGCAAGTACTTTAAGTATTACGGATGCGGTATGTGCACCGACAGCAACACCCATAGTAGTCAACTGAAGGATTTCAAGAGGGAGGTAATCGTCCTTGTATGTTTCTTCGTTATACTTCTTGTTGGCTCTAACCAAGTCAAGACTTGCTTGTAAGGCATTGATGCTTTCATTCGCTTCGGCTAATTGAGCTTCTTTGATGTTGGTCATCATGCTACGAATCTTAGCTTCTTGCTTATTTTGTAACAGTGCCACTTCTTCGGCATCTTTTTTCTCCAATGCGCTTAATAACTCTCCACTAAACTGATTGAGTTTGCCCACAAGTTCTTTTGCTTTTTGGACCATAAAACTAAAGCGGTAATGCGGTACACTCGCATTTATACTGCCAAGAGCCTGAGCTAAACTGGCGCCACTACCAACGGCCTGTACGATTGACATTGGATCAATTGGTGGTTGGAACAAAGGTAGTGCCTGCTTGATACCATCGATATTGAGGCTATTACGAATCTTGAAAAGTCGATCTTCTACCCGGTTCCAATAATCATGGAATAAAGTATTAGAAGGAATAAAGAAATAGGGAGATGTGACACTTTCGTGCGGAGTGTCTCTGGCTACAGAAATGACGGTTGGTTTTAATAGCAGGTCATTGGCGTCGGCCGTTTCATCCTGTAAATCTTGATACTTTTTGGTCGTAGATAAAACCTTCTTACCCAGACTTTCCGGCTTTTTACCAAGGAGATCATAGGCGTGAATGTAGAGCATACGAGCCTCATTAATGCTTTCCATGGTATACTGTCCGAATAGCATATCTCCCCAATCAAGCAAGTTGTCAATATATCGCATGACGATTGCTTTTTTGTAAGCGATCTCCCTCAGGCGAGCGATAGCGTGCGGATCGAAAGGATCATTGAGATAAACCTCCATTTCCTGTTCGAGGTCGTCGATGTCTATTTTTTGAGTGATATACTCTTGAAGGTCTGCTGGCTCAGGGACATTTTTAAGCATACCTTTTTGTAAAGGAATGAATTGCCAGGTAGCAGTCTTATTAGTGGGGTCGAAGATGTATTCATACCATTCTTTAGCCTCTTCAAATTTTTGCGCAGTGTTTAAAGATTGTGCAATTAAGAAAGGTGCATGGAAAAACATTTCCCAATAATAATTTCCATTGGCTCCGCGATAGTCCAAGGTAGTGGCTACGGGGTGTGCTACAATTTCATTTCTATTGTAGGTGATGGTTTCTGCCTTTCGCCGTTCTACACTTGCTAAGTCTCTGGCCGTTACGCGTTGCGTCGCAGGCTCGAAAAAAGGAAACTCCGAAAGTAATTGAGTATCCATAGAAAGTAGCTTCGAGATACCGCCAGTGAAAAGACGATTACTGATCTCTGGGATAGTGGTGGTGGTTAAGCGAACGATTTCGTACTTCGTTTCCTTTCTGATGATTGGAGCTGATTCTCCCTCTTCAGATGCTTCATGTATTGGAATTTCTACTTCAATTGGTCGGCAGAGGAAGGTACCCTTCTTTGCTTCAAAGACGTACCAGTCTGGTTCGCTGAAGGTGAAATTCGTATCGTTTTGGATTTCAAATGACCTTGGGAACAGATCGAATTTACCAAAATAGAGCTCATGAAGATCATTCAATTCTGTCGTGCCACGCTTGTTTTCTAAGGCTTGAGCAGCTTTATCTAAACTATTGAAATTAACGCTTAGACTGTCCATGTTTCCGGACAGCTTATTGATAGAACTTTTTACGTTTGTTAAAGAAAGTGGATTATCATAATTATGCCTGGAAGGAGACCAACCATTGTCGAAAATTTTGATTGCTGTGGCATATTTATTAATTAATGGCTCATACTGTTTTTTGATGGTCTTATAACTTTCAGTTGCCTGATCTACTTTGGTAGATCTTCCTCTAAAGAAATTAACGACCTTTTTACCAATATCTTCACTCTCTTTGATAGAGCGATCCAGGAAATCTAAGAAAGCTTTATAGCTTTGATATATCCGGAGATGTTGCCCAAGATAAGCTCGCGCTTCGTTGGTAATGTTGACCTTAGTAGACTCCACTTGAGTTTTTAACTTATTAAGGTCATTGCTAGTATCTAGTGTGGTAAGATGCGCTAGCATCTTATCATTTGCTTCTTTAAGATCTTCTAAATTCTTTTTCTTTTTGTTGCCAGCATATAAATCTAGTGCAGTCTTGAGGGCTTCAATTTCTGAGTCAAGCGTATTTATCCATTCTGCTCTATTACGATCACTAATCGCGGAGATGGCACTATTTGCATTTGATAAAGCCAAATCAATTGCTGCTTTTACTGAAGAATCCATGCTTCGCTTATTCGCAGCTAAATTGATATTGTCATCATGAATCTTAGTGATTTTTGCAGCTTCTGATTTTATGATTCCAAGATTAGATTCGAGTATTTCTAAATTAGTAATCGTAGAACTAGTAGTAATAAATCTCTTACTGGTCGTGATTGTACCTTGTACTTGAGCATTGAGCTCTTTGTCATAGGGTAGTGTTTTTGCCGTAAGAGTGAATTCTTCTTTTAGTGCACGATATAACTTAAAGTCTTTGCGCAGATTTCCCTCTTTGAATTTGAAATCAGCGCTTATTTGACCATTGAGTAATAAAGAACCTTCTTTTGGGGTAACATAGGAAAGGTTGATGAATTCTCCAGAGTTATTAGTGTAGGGTACAACATGTAGCTTATTAAAGAATTTATCCATGTTAAAAGACAAATTGCCACGGATGGGTTTAGGGAACCCCTCGACTTTTTCTAGCTTTTTGTTATTATCTTTTTTTGCTGAATTATATATGTAACAATTGTACATGCCATTTGTCAAGAAATAAAGCACATTATTTTTGTCTTTAAAAATGGCATCAACAGGCTCCAATTTCAAAAAGTTATTGGTAATGACTTTTAAAAAGGCAAACCAGAATGAATTGATGGACACATCAACAATATCTTGCTTGCTTTCGAAAGTAGGCATTTGGCTACCACTATTTCTTTCGGCATTTTTTTCTTTCCTGAAGAAAGTAAAACCACCTTTTAAATCAATCAAACAGAAAATGCCATCTTGTACGAAGGCTGCGGCGACTCCATCTTGATAATCTTCGGGAGGATGGAATTGCGGTTGTGGTCGAAACTTAATGTCGAACGGAAAGTTAATTCCGAAGTGGGCAAACATATCTTGTTCCTTATTATCGAAGTGCCATTTGATCGGTCGCGGTTTTTCATTATTTAATGCAACCAGATTGCCTTTGAACCAGAATCTGTCTCCATTATAAATGGCCACGGCATCGATTCCATTGTGAAAGTATTCGTTTATTCCAGAAAAAACCTGTTTTATCTCTTGTACTTCACCCTCTGGATTTTCTTCACTAGACACCATACAATACTTGCCTGAAAAAGCATAGATCTTACCATCTTGACTAAAAGCTGCTTCAATTTTGTAATCTAGTTCCACATCTTTTTTCAAAGTTTGTGGGTTAATCCATTTGTTATTAAAATCAGTGAACGAATATTTTATATCTGCCCGATGTTTAAGAATTTTGTCCTTATTATTTACTGTTGAAGTAGATTTATTATTAACAATCGTGGCATTGGATTCCTCATAGTCTTCGATCTCCGTCCAGAATACCATTACTCTTCCAAAGGCATACACCGGAAAAACTCTGGAAGACTTCATGGTGATAGAAATTTTCTCCCAGTTGTTCCAAAGGATTTTACCATTACTCAAGAACTTAGCAGTTCGGTAGTAATATTCCTGCGGGTCAGTCTTGGTATATCCGAATAGGATAAGGATTTTGGTTTCTGGTTTTTCTGGATCATCGTAAACATTGGCACCGGAGATTTTAAGATTGCCAATGGTCGCAAACTGATTAAGGTACTCATTATAAGCCTTGGTAACATTTTCCTGGTCGATGTTGCCAGAAAGTAAGGTCTCTTCCAGTTTTTTAAACTCTGGAGTTTTAGTATCTCTTAACTCCGGACGAATATAGTTTTCGGGGTAAAGGAAAACTTTTCGATTGGCTTCCCAAACCCGATAATTCTTCATCCACTTCCACCATGATTTTAGTTTCTCCAACTGTACATCTGGAGCTACTTCTGTCTCTTTTAGTTTTCCGGGTTCCAGATTTGTGAAGAAACGGTGAACGTATAATTGTAGAGCGGCAATAGCTTCTTTGATACGAGAAGTTTGTGCTTCGCTACCCATTTCAACATCAATCAGCATGTTCGCAAATAAATCACGAGCATCTTCAATGGTATCATCTATGGCAATGACATAGGGGAGTAATGCCTGATGCTTGATTGTATTGAATTTGTCTTTTAGCTCTTTGGATATCTGTGTCCAATCTACTTCGCTATGATTAAGTGCAAGATTGGAGTATAATTGATCTGCGGTACTTGACCAATTATTTTGATCGAAAGCGGTCCACCAGATACTTTCATATAAAGCTTTGGGAGTAGTACCCATTTGCTCTGCCATCTTAAAGATAGATTGCATCTGCAGGATCAATTCTAAATTGAAATGGACTTCCATCCCGTTACCTGCTTTGAGGAAAGCATTATGCTGTTTGATCCATTTGATTTGTTCGATATCCCAGTCGAATAAATCAGAAAGCATTTGATAAGGCGTTTTGATATAGCCTTTATCAAGGTCAAGTAAGTCGCTTAACTTTTCGTCTGTTTCAGATTTATTGTTTAAATCTTTAAAGGCAGTAATTAATCGCAGGTCATCCAATAAGTAATCATTCCAATTGGTCCAGCGATAGTTAAATTTTTGTGGATAGATGGCATCAATTCGATTATAATTCGTACTGGAATAACGGAGGTGTTCATCCTTTTTGCAAAGGTAGGTTCGGCCTTCAAACACGAATGCGCCATCAATCCCTTCTATAAAACTTTCGGGGGTTTTGCCCCAATTACTTTTGATAGGTTTAGGATAGCCTTCGTCTATGAATTCCTGAGAGAAATCGGAATATTTGATATATTCATTACCCTTGAAGAAATAGGTGTTCCCTGTTTGGTCCATAAAAGCTGCATCAACCGGAAGGCTAAAGCTTTGTTCTTCAATGCTTAGTTTTTCCGATAGCGGTGCTATGACTTCTGCCCAAGCTGGATGGAAAATTGATTTGCCTTTAAAGAGACAAACTTGTCCTTGTTTATCCTGTAATGCGGCATCTAGATTTAGACTGAAATCAGCCAGGGATAACTCAAGATTAAACTGCTGTAAGAAGTGCCTAATGGATTTCGGATAACCTTCATCCACCAGATCATAATCCATATTGGAGTAACGAATGTATTGATCTCCTGAGAACAGGAAAGTACGACCTTCCATGTCGACGAATGCTGCATCAATTTGCCCAGACGTTTTTATATTATTCTCAAGTCTTGACAAGCGCTGAACTTCGAAGTTTCCATGCCCGGCTTTTGAGGTAACTATAATATTGGTATCTGCAAATAGATAAATTGTTCGTTCATCCGCTGCTGCGCCGCTGATCCGTCCCCCTTCCCGGAAAATAGTTTCCAGCGTGGACTCAAAAGTATCCGGTAAATTTTCAAAGCTCTTTTCAGAGCGTAAAGAAGTAGTAATTGCTTTAGGATAGCCATGGTCTATTACCCTGTAATCTTTCGTTGAATAACGGACGTACTGATTTCCAGAAAACAGATAAGTAGTGCCATCGAGGACCAAAGCTGCATCTACCTTATTTTGGATGCTGATGTTATTATTAATTTTTCCCCATCCATTTTTAATATTCATCTGACTGCTAAAGACTCTGGAGTCTTCTTGGTAACCAAAGAAACGTTTATGGGTAAAGAAGTAAGTATTGTTGTTGTCTGTTTTAAAGGCGCTAACTAACTTTTGATCTGGTTCCTCGCCGGACAATGGGAAATTTCGCCAGATTCGATCAATCGGGCGAGGGTAGTTCCAAACCTGCTCGGATTGATTAAACTGAATAAATAAATGATCACTCAACAAATACATGTTACCTTCTTCGAAGATTACGGCTTTGACTTCAGTAAAACCATCATCCAGGTAAGCACTTGGGAACCCCCACCAGGAGATATCAGCAGTTTGAGGGTGACTCTCAGGGTTGTCGTACTTTTCTCCGTCGTAGCAAATGTACCTGAACTGGCCATTTTCATCTGGCGCTTCAAAGAGATATGTTTTTTCCTCTTTGACAAATGCTAGTTGAACATTTTGCAAGCCTCCCCAATGTTCGCTAATTGGTTGTGGTAAATTATCTAAAGGATATGTATAAAGCGGACGACTTCCCCCAGCAGGGTAAGTATAAAATTGATCTCCACTAAATAAGTAAACTTTACCATCCTGGCCTAAGAAACCAGCATCAACACGTTCATGTTCTTGAATATTATTTTTGGCCTTTCCCCATTCTTCATGGATCGGATAAGCTTTTTCAAGATGATCATTATAGCATTGTCCGTCTTTGAAAAGATATAGATTACCGTCTGTTCCCAGGAAGGATGCATTGAGCTGTTGTAGGAATAATGCTGGTGCATCATACTTTAGCATTGGAGAAGCTACGTAATTAGTTTTGGCTTCATCTTCTACTTGCTGGAGCAACTGCCAACCTTCTTCATTTTCAATAAATAGCTTTCCTTTTTCTTGGAATAGATTCGTAATGGGTGAAGAAAGCTTATTGGAGTACACCTTGCTTAATACGGTGGAGATGACATGGACATCACTACCACTAAATAAATAAATATTACGTTGATCGGCGAAAGCTGCATCAATTCCTTCCGGGAAATGATGGACCAAATTCCCAAAACCTGGCTCATCCTTTAAGGATTGATTGATACGTTTAGGGTAACCTTCGTCAATGAATTGATAATTGCCACCTGAATAACGAACGTATTGATTACCGGAAAATAAGAAGGTTAACTGATGATGTACAGTTGTCATTTCCCAGGCTGTTTCTTTCGTTTCGGCGACGGATAAGACGAGTGAAGCATCAATCCGTTTATTGTTGGCAATATTGTTTTTGACTTTGCCCCAATGATCAACAATAGCTTTTGGATAGCGATCATCCAGTTGCATAAAATTTGGATCAGAATATCGGTAGACCTTGTCTTCAGAGAAGAAATAGGTCTTACCATTTTTGGCGGTAAATGCCGCATCAATAATTTCCAGATCTAAGTCTTTCCAATTATCTTTTATAGGTGCAGGCTCTGACCACCACCGTCGTAAATGATTATAGGTTATGTACTGTCCGGATTTAAATAAATAAGTACTTCCATCATCATCCCAGAATACGGTGTCAGGTTGGTTGAAATCCGTATACTTTAGATTGAAATGCTCTGACCACCAGGCATCTTTCGCATCTTGCGGATATCCTTCATCATGTTGACTATAGTCATTAGTGGAATAGCGGACGTGGATCATCTCATCATTCGAATTTTTACCAAAAAGATAAGTCTTACCGTCTAATATAAAAGCGGCATCTACTTCTTTCAAGCCTCCCCAATGGCTAATTATTTTTTTAGGATAGCCTTCATCTACAACATCAAAGTGCTGTCCTGAGTAACGATAAAACTGATTGCCACTAAAGAGATAAGCGCGTCCATCTAAGCCTGAGAAGGCAGCGCTAATCGGATTGCCGTTCTTAATCGGATTATGCACTTTTGCCCAGATGTCAGTGAGCTTGGCAGTGGAAGTTTCCTCTACCATAAAATCGAGCGTGCAACGGAGATAATGCTGCTTTCTGAAAATATGAAGCTGATCATCAAAGCCGCGAAAAATACTATCGATCCCATCTTCGAAAACTTCGGGAAGACTTGGGATAAGTGATTTCAGGGATTGTATTGATCCTTCATCGGCATGCCCATCCGCATGCTCTAGGCCAGAAGACCAGGTCATCACCTGATCGCCAGAGAAAAGGTACACCTTGTCACCGAGGGTAAGGGTCGCATCAAGCTTTCCTGTTTTTGCCAGATTATTTTGTACTGTTGCCCAATGAGCTTTGATGCTTTTTTCCTGATTAATATTATCGGAACTGATAAAATTTTCTCCTTTGAAGAAATGGAATAGTCCATTTCTGTCCTGAAAAGCAGCATCTATATCATTTAGGTATGCGTCCGGTAGTCGGAAGCCCAGTTCCTTAGTCCAGTTATCTTTTATTTTTTTGGGGTACCCCGGGTCGGTTTGCTCAATGGAATGTGTGCATCGGAGGTACTGGTCACCGGCGAATAAATATATTTTGCCTTCGGCGTCAACAAAGGAAGCATCAATATGATCAATATTGAAGAAGTTATTATTAATATGCCCAAAGTTCTTTTCTTTTTTCTCCCATATAGTAGTTCCTGCAGCACAGAAAAAGAAGTCGGTACCAGCAATCATCCAGGTGTTGCCTTGTGGATCATTGAAGGCCGCATTAACGGTTTGATCCTTTAGATCTGGAATTAGTTTTTTCAACTGATTAGTACTTCCCAATAGGGCATAGGTCTGGCTGTCATAAAACAAACAGAGTTGGTCCGGGGCATAATACAACATCAGTACTTCAGTCGTCTTTTCCAAATCCAAGTTTTCAAAGATACTTGGGGTAAGACTCAACTTAACAATGAAATGGAATCTATCCATACCATCTTCCAGGCTTAAAGACTCGGGAAACTTTTGCGTTAAGTCCTGGTCGCGGAAGATAATTGCAGCTTCCGTTGCATCTAGACCTAAGAGGCTGGACAGTTTGCTAAATTGAAGCATTCTGTCGTAGGCTCGGTTGAAGGTTGGTGAGAAAGGAAGACTGGAAATTTGTTCATCCTGGTCTAAGGCTGAAAGCAAGGGTGGAATAAAAGTTTCTACTATTGATTGTTGCTTTGGGAAAATTTGTTGTGCGACAACATCAATCCAGTCGGAAGGCATTTCCAGGAGCTCCTGTAGTCCATTTAATAAAAGTGATTTTTGATGTTCTGCAATCGTTTTTGAAGTATCGCTTATTTCGCTGATGGCGGCTTCCGTTGTTTTTGCCAACTCATGTACAATAAAGAAAATATCTTTGTTGTAATCCTCGAAATCCGGAATATTTAAAACGAGTGCGTTATTAATGTTTAAGAAAAAATCAACTTGTTCTTTTGTAAGTGTATTATCCTTTTGTAAGAGCTGTTGAGACTTTAAGTCAGAGATGATTTGTGAGGTGTCTTCTTCCTCAAATCCTTCTTCCCAGAATTGAGAATGGTGGATTTGATAAGGGAAGAATTGTTCGATGATTTTGCGTACGGCTTTAAAGACAATCAACTGTGTGTTGTCATCGAAATACTTGCCTAATTGAAAATATTGGACATTGCTTTCTTCTGCAAAAAAGGCAATGCTTGTTGCCGAAAATCTATCATCGGTCAAATGGGTTTCGGCTAAATTTTGGAATATTAAATCTGCTACAATTTCTTGTGCTACAGTATTTAATTCACTTTCTTTTAATTTAAAATAGGAGCTTTTAAAATTAGTAATTGAAATTTGAATCCTATCGAGGATTTGACGACGATAAGGATAGAAGGGGAGCGCCAATTTAAAATCAGCAATCTCAAGTGTGGCTATGGTTGGTTTATCAATTAGTGCGTTTTGGTGCCCGAGATATTCATTAAATTTAAGGTTTTCGAGAAGATCAATAACCTCAATTTCTTTGAGCCCAAGTCCCTCAAAAGTGCTTGTGTCTAGGATAAGAGCATCTTGCTCATAAGCGGTTAATTTTGATTGAATAAGTTGATAAACGGGCGGAGAGTAACTTGCAATATGCGCATTAGCATCAAACTGATAAAGATTATTATCATCAGCGAAAAAACCAGGATTAAGAACGGTGCCTTCTGGGTCGATATAACCGTTAAAAATCAAGTTGTCATAGAGTTCTTTTTTGCGTGTATCTTCAACTGGCAGGGTATCCAAATCAGATTGATATAATACGAAATCTTCCAGCTTAAAATTTCCCTGACTGCTAGTGGATGAACCATTTCCGAGCTTGGCGGAAGGCAAGTCGTTTTCATGCTGTTTTGCTTCATGTTCATACAACTCATGGATTACATTAAAGAGCGTTTCGTTTTCGGTCAGACTACTATTATTAATAGAAAAATCTTCTATGTTTTGGGGGATTTTATCTTTTATTATAGTTCCGTCAGGTTTTATGAATCCTTTGATAATGAGGTTGTTAAATATTTTCTGCTGCATTTTTTCTTCAATGCCCAGGCCCATGAAATCTTTTGCCTTGATGACTTGAAATTGAGAGATGATTGCTTCTGCTGCCGCAGCTAATTGTTCCTGATCGCCTTTAAGTATATTATGATTCGCTGATCCTTGTCCTTCACCTGCGGCACGGACAACGACCGCTGAATTGTCGCTGGTCAGTTCATCGTAAATAATTCGCGCTCCGCGCTTCCCAAAGCGTTCTGAAGCGAATTGAGCAGCCTGCAAAAAACTAGGACTCAGTTGTTGGAATAAATTATTAAAGCCCGTTATTTTTTTTGCCTCCATCAATTTTCCTTCTTTACTTTCAGAAGAGCCCGAGCGTAAAATTTCCGAAAGATCACTAGTCGTCATTGGAGTGGAAAGCAACCATTCCGCGACAGCTGCTACCTGTGGGATCAACCAAAAAGTTTCCTCTAAATTTCCGTTAATCAGGATTAGATTTATATCCAATGTTTCGTGCCCCGAAACTGAGTTGCTGACAGGCAGCAACGAATTAAAATTAGACATTTGACGAATGGTGGCATCTCCCTGAATCATGTCCAAAATTTGCAGGTATTCTGCAATGGATAAATCCAGTAAACGAGCACACTTTACAATTCGATGGAAAAGAGAAAGTTCTAATAAAGCAGTTTGATAAGGGAGCGATTCTTCCAATTGAATATCCATAAATTGGATAAAAGGTTCTACGAATCGATCAATGATTAATTGTAGCTCTTTATCAGAAATTTGCAGTGCTTTCGCTATTCTTTTTCTAGCATATAAATTCTGAGTTCCGGTAAGGTCAGCCGTCCAGATAATTGGCTTTGATGTATCTATTTGTTTTAGTTGATCAGGTACTGATTCACTGACGCTGAAATATTTACCATCTACCGAAGCCTCATTATTATAGATACGGTTAAAACAGTCCAATGCCATTTTTTTATCCCCATTTCCAAGGGTATTCATCGGCGCAAAAAAACTGCAAACTTCATCTATGGGTAAATCGTATTTTTGACCTAAAGCATTAATGACCGCAATCCGTTGCAAGGCTTTTTCATTAAGTTGATGTTCGCAACAGGATCGAAGCATAAGATCCAAATCATTCAGTTCTATTCCAGTTGCTTTGGATAAGCGAATAATATGGTTTGCCCGAATTAACCAAGTGTCCGGAATATTTGTGGTCTCTAGATCAGAACCTTCTTCGCTGCCTTCAGAAGAAGGCGGTGTTTCAGTTAAACTATGCCAGATAATATGTTCTTCATTATCATCTAATTTTGCATACCCATTAAGACCATAATTAGTGAAAAGTTGATCGGTAAAATCCTTTTCTGCAGGATGTAAATTTGCATTTAATAAAGATCGAATTTGCCTGCCATTAATTTCCATCTGCGTCATAAAAAACTCAACAGCAACAGGAGTTTTTATGTCCTCTCTGTTTTTTACTCCGTAAATATCAAGAAGGGGAGCAGCATCACCCTGAAGTAATAAGCGCTCCATCTCTGAGTTTAACCCCAGACTTATCCGTGCAATTTCAGAAGCATTTGGAGAAAGGCTAAATAACTTATAAATGTCTTCCAGTTTTATATTGCTATAAGATAGCATTTGCTTAACCTTTTCTTGGTCCAGATTAAAAGGAAGGTTAAGTGGGTAAGGTTTATTTTTGAGTAACTCAAATGAGGTACCATCTCCTCTTTTTTGAAGTAATTCATTGACAATTTCGAGGTAGGATAGCAAACTAAAAGTTTGTGTTCCGTCCAGATCTAAAGTTTTAATATCCGGACGTCTTTCATCTATCTCCGGATTGTCAAAGTAATCATCTAATAATTGTAGTAAATCGGCCAGATAGGCGGCAGGTGAATAAACAGAACGAGCTTCTTCTCCTTTTTTAAAATCAAGTGCTCCAAATAGGGATTCATAATTGATCTCCATGGTGATGGTTTTGAGGTGATAAATAGGGCTGACAGGTCAACTTTGAACAAATCAAAATTGACAAAAACTTCAAGCGTACATGAAAGATTAGTATCAGCAATAGATGCTGAAAACAAATTCTATCGAATGAATAATAAATCCCTTCTTGATACAGAAAATGTCCTTTTCTAGAAAAAGAAAAGGCAAGTAGAATTGTTTTTTTGGCGTTTTCTCAGGGTTATTAAGTTACAATACTTAGTAATATACTGATTTTGAGCTAAAAACAAAATTATTATGCTGACTATCTGAGATGAAACGGGTAGGATATTTTAGAATATAATTTTGTCATTTTGTGTGTATACCGTTAGATTGACCGCCAATGCCCAATAATTTTGATTTTACTCCTCATTTAAAGAATTAAATTTCCGGAAAGCTTATTGTTCATGCGACAATAAGTTTTATTTAACGGTTTTCATCTGGTATTTCTGAAGACAAATCCATATTTTAAGCCCCTTTTAATTTATTAATTTATCAAATATTTAGTTTTATGATTTGTACAAAAAAAATATCTATGAGCACCTGGAGAAAATGGACTTTGATGCTTATTGTGGCCATTAGTGCCACGTTTACGGCGCAGGCACAAGATGCATCAGCAGCTAGTTTATACAATGAAGGGCTAGCGAGCCTAAAAAGTAAAGATTTCCAAGCAGGCTATGACAAAACAAAAGCAGCACTAGAAGCAGCAACTGCAGAAGAGGATGAAAAAATTATTGGTTTAGCAAAGAAAAATCTTGCTAAAGCTACTTACTACCTAGGAATACAAAAACTAAAAGATAAGTCAGTCGATGAGGCCTTGGCACTATTCGATGAAGGTATTGAAGCAAACCCTAAGTATGCTTCTATCTATAAAGGAAAAGCACAAGCGGTTAATGCAAAAGGACAATCAGTGGATGCGATCAAATTATACTTCAAATCAGCTGAACTTTCAGAGGAAGCAGGTAAAACTGAATCAGCAGGAAAATCTGTTAAAAAAGCAGAAAGTGTAGTCAGTAAACTTTATGCTAAGAAAAAATATCCTGAATCTATCGAAGCAGGAAAAGCTTTTTTAGAAGTAAAAGAATCTCATAAGGTACACTACTATGTAGCAAAAGCCTATGAAAAACAAAAAGATAAAGCCAATGCTCTTACTCATATCAACAAAGCAGTTGAATTAGCAGGCGATGAAATAGATGATAAATATTATTGGGCGCAAGGGAATATTGCAGAAAAGGCAGGTAATAAAGCAGATGCTGTTACAGCTTACAAAAAAATTACAGCTGCTAAATACAAAGAAAATGCAACGTTTAAAATAAAAGAATTAGGAGGAAAGTAATCATTGTTTGCTCTTAATCATTAAGACCATTACTAATACTTAGTTGTTTAGTAATGGTCTTTTTTATGCAATAAACCGAGATAGATTTCGATATAGGATTAAGGTCATCAACCGATTTTTGGATTATAGTGCTGGACTAAAATTAGAAAACGAAAGAAGAAGTGATTGAATAACAAAAAAAAATAATAATTTAAGGAGCGCAATGCTGTAGCCGCTAGGTTATTAGTCGCCAACAATTCTACCTTAAAAGGCCATGTTAAAAGCAATCGAACGAAGTTTAACTTTGAACCTTTTATTATGAGAGTATACCAACTTTTGATTCTTATTCTTTTTTCGCAGGTCTTCTCCTGCTCTGATCCGGTTAAACACCGGCAGGTATTTCCACTCTCCGAATCTCCGGGGCCAAGTGATGAAGATGATCCATTAAAGGATTCTCTTAAGCAAGTCTTTTTGGATAATTTATACTTTGCTGCTGAAGGTACTAATGTAGATTCGATTAGATATTCTAATCGTCAGCAAATTATAAAGGTAAAGCAGCAACGGCGTAATACCGCAGAGTCACGTACTGCTGCTGAAACTTTTGCTGATGGCGATATCGAAGGTACTTGGCATGAGCGAGGTCCGGATAATGAGGCTGGAGATATGAGAGTGATTGACTATGTCCCAAGCCTGGATCGTTTTTATGCGATTTCTTCTGTTGGGCATTTGTGGAAGGGATCAACGGCAGGGGATGACTGGACATTATTAAATGATGATATTGACTTTGAAAATGATTTTATCAAAGTACTACCTCATAATGGAGGCACTAGAATTTTTGCAGCCTATGGTACAAGTTCCGAAGATAAAGTTATTCGTTATTCTGATGATGAAGGACAAACCTGGACCAAAGGAACAGGATTTGATTTCTATGATCATTGGGGAGCAGGTCGTAGACTATATGCATTGAGTGATAATACTACACTTTACTATTTGGCCCACACCTGGTCTGGCTCCCCATGGGGCCAATTGATGCAGGTCTATAAAAGTACGGACAAAGGAGAGACCTATACTCAGATCCTTGAGACAAGTGTAGGATATCAAAATGAAGAAATGGATATGTGGAAGCCGCATGATGCTGATTCTCTTTTTATCATCGATAATGTGGCTAAGGAATATTATACCATTACTCATAACTTTGGATCTGGAGCCTCGACCATATCCAGTGCCGTTTCTTTCTCCGGATCTAGTATTGCAGATGGAGGTATCCACCTTTCAGGTAGACAAAATGCAGTGTTGAATGCGTACGAACTGTTCATGTGCCATGATGATAATAACCGAGTCTATAAAACCACTACAGGTAGTAGTTGGACATTATTAGGTACGGCCAGTGATAATGTCTGGCAAAAAGGATGGCTCGCAGACCCTAATAATGATAATCTTTACGTTGGTAGTTTCCAACTCAATAAATCATCGGATGGAGCCAGTTGGGAAGAGCAATACACAAACTGGTGGGAATACTATTCAACGAGTAAAGATTCGATGCATGTGGATATTATGAATCTGAGTTATTTTGAAAAATCTGATGGTACACCATTTATCATCATTTGTAATCATGCGGGGGTTCATATTACTTATGACAGCTTTCATACAACAGAAAACCTGGCGTGGAATGCTCTAAGGGTAACTACACTATATGATCAAAGCACTGCCTCTGATGGGTTTCTGTATTGTGGGGCTCAGGATAAAGGTACTTTTGTTTTCAATGGGAATAGTCAGCAAAATTATTCGATCCTCAGTACCATGAATACGACTACCGGTGACGGGATGATTGGTTCGTTTTTTAATAGTGACCAATCCTACTTTAGTATGATTCAAAATGGTCAATTTGCTGTAGTGCCTGATCGCACAACCAATAGTAAAACCTGGTATACCATCCCCGGGAATCATAAGTCAGGATGGATTAACCCTATGGTAGCGACGCCAGCGTTTTCAGACAACAAAGCATATATGGCAGGAGGAAACCTTTCCGGAGGGAATGGCTGTTACCTGATTTTGATGGATGTAGATATCAGCAGTGGAGTGAGTTTCAACCCTACTCAATTTGATTATGACTTCCGGGCAAACTCTAATAATGGTTCTTCTGTCATTAAGGCAATTGGAGTAGCGTCTAGTGATGCTAATCGAATCTATGTCGCAACCGAAGATGCCACTTTCTTTTATTCAGAAAATGCAGGGACCAGTTGGACCAAGTCTACTGCCAGCCTTCCTTCAACCTTACGCCCCTGGGAAATTATTACTTCCAATACCAATGCGGATTATGTTATCCTAAGTGGTACTGGATTTTCAAACACCGGAGTTTATTTGTCTACTGACGGTGGAGATAATTTTACAGCTTTAAGCAATAGTGCCCCGGCGGCTACCTTCTATGAAATTGCACTTGATGATAGCGAACAATACCTATATGCTGCTACTTCAGAAGGCCCTTATGTTTATTCTTTTACGAATACTCAATGGTACAACTTATTTGGCAGTAGCACCCCAATAGTAGACTTTACCTCCGTAGATAATATTGGTAATTCAACTATTCGATTTGGAACCTATGGCAGGGGAGTTTGGGATTTTGAATTGAATAATGTAGCGCTGCCTGTTGACTTAGTTGAATTTAATGCAAAACCCATTTCGAATCAACAAGTGGAGCTGGACTGGATAACTTCATCAGAGTTGAATACTTCCTTTTTTGAAGTAGAACATAGTAACGACGGGTTAAACTTTAATTCAATAGGAATAGAACCAGCCGTAGGCAATACTCAAGTGGAACAGGAGTATAATTATATTCATTCAAGGCCATTACCTGGAGTTAATTTTTACAGACTTCGTATGGTTGATCAGGATAACACAGCAGAGTACTCACCGATTCGATCTGCAGAGATTAGACCGACTGACGATAATGAATTTGACCTTTATCCAAATCCGGTTAAACAACAACAAAGGGTAACTATGCTTAAGTCTACTTCAGAAGTAGTGCGATTGCAATTGTTTAATACAAATGGAAGCTTAGCTTTTTCGAAAGAAATTGCGGAAGACGGTTTTAGCTTACCAGCAAAAGTAGGAGCGGGTATTTATCTGTATGTTATTTCCAGGAATAATAATCAAATCCTGCGGCAAGGAAAACTGATGGTCACTAACTAGCGCAGTTTATGCAAGGACAATACTTTTGAAGTTTTATCTCAAATATTGTCCTTGCAATATTTTATCGGAGAACTTAATCTTTAACCTTAATCAGTTTCGTAGAATATGTAAATCCATTCTCTAACCTAATTACCAAAAAGTAAAACCCGTTAGGATGCTCACTCAAGGACAACTGCTCTTGGATAACAAAAGCTGGTTCTATGGTTTTTGAAAAAACCTGTGTTCCATTTGAATTGTATAACTCTAGTTGACTGGATTGCACATCATTCAGTTCTGCCTCTATAAAAAATTGATCTTCAACCGGATTAGGGTAGATTTTGACCTCTGAAATTGCGCTTGCTAAGTCTGACGTTGATGTTGAAAGTGAAAACTCTAACCAGTTTAGGTTAAAAGGTGCTTGGACAATTAATATACGCATCGTATATCGGCCAGCTGGTATTTGTACGGTCTCATTTGTCGACGTCCAGCTTTGCCATCCTCCGGTTGATGTAAAAATAGGGTCGCTTAGGATGGTAACGTTGCCTAAATCATCTATCAGTTGAAGCTCAAGTTGTCCAGTACCAAATTCTGCAGCAGTTCGATATTCAATATTATAAACACCTGCATTCGTAACATTTACCTCATAGTCCAAATAATCGCCTGGGTCAAGGTAGCCTATATTTTGTCCACCTCCTTCATCAGTAGTATTTTCTAAGACAATCCCAGATTCAAAAATGTAATCTTCCGCTTGAATCCTACCGGGGATCGGATGAACAAAAGCTAAGGTATTCTCTACATCTTCCAATGTGAAGTTGTCTAGTGGAGTACCATCAGTTGCATTTACAGCATTCCCCGTGTAAGATATTTTTATAACTTCAGTTGGTGAAAAGGTATAATCAACTACAAAGTTTATTATTCGAGCATTATTCGGATCTATGGAAACATTGGTAATAGAAACACTGTTCCCATCAGCGAAAATTTCAAAGTCACTTGGAGTCGGAGGTAATGGATCACTAATGAATTTATTGGTATTCATTTTAATATTACTCTCATCAAGAGTACTTGCCGCAATAAACACCGTTGCAACTGAAGTAATATCCAGGCCCGTTTCAACAAACTCAAAACTGTTCACATTAAAACCTGACTGATCAACGTGGAATTTTATCTTATGGTCATTCTCCTCTAAGATAACGTTTGGAATAATAGTCGTCTGCCATTCTTGCCAGCCTCCGGTTGATGGAGTATTTATGGAAGGAGTAATATCAGCATCGCCTGTAGAAAACCGCATTTGACCGCCTGAACCTTCAGAGGCAGTTCTCACATGAATATCATATACACCACTAGCTTCGACATCTACGGTGTACTGCATCCATTCCCCCGCATCTAAAAAACCAACATTAAAACCATTCGAATTTGTATTATCGAGGCAAGCCTCAATATCTACTCCGTCATTTCGATAAGTCCAACCACTATTCCAGGCAGAGTACGTTCCGGTTGATACAAGGTAATTAGCGGATTGAACATCATGATAGGCTTTACCAATAACACCAAGGTCGTAGTCAGTAGAGTAAACCACACCCGGAATGCTTTGAATATTAAAAGGGAGTGTTTCATCCGAGTTTACTTGCCGGAACATTGCATCAATCACATCTTTTTGGTAGCGACAGTTTTCAGTTTTTAAGTCTTCAGTCAACTGCATTAAGGTCGCTTTAGCAAACTCAGCGGTTGGCGTACTACCGTTGCCACTCCAATAATCTAGCAAAGATTGATACTCAGGAGTCTTTTCTACAGATAAGGGGCCAGCTATTGATTCTACTTTTTTCATTGGCCACCAGGCCCAGCCTATTTCTAAATCCTCCATTAAGCGGATGGCATCCCGAAACCAAACGTTCGAGTTTTCACCGCTTTCGCCCAGATAAAGAGGGATGTCATAAGTGTTCCGAAGATCAATCACCCATTGCATAGTGGCTTCATCATTAGTAGACCAGTATTTATGTGGACTGTAGACCATATTGTCGTCCCATGGAGGTGTTAATCCTGTGAAGTCATTCGCAAACCAGTTGCCTTCAATGAATAGGATGTGCTGTGTATCAACGGTTCGGATACTATCTGTAATTTCCTGATACAAATTCCTTAAGGCTGTGCCACCGGGTAAATCCCAATTGGGTTCATTAAGTAAATCATAACCTGCAATCCATTGTTCATCCGCGTATCTCTCCGCAAGATTTTTCCATAGTGCAACCATTTTATCTCGATTCTCCTCGCTTTCCCAAAGCGAAGGTTTCGTATCATCATAATCCGAAATACCGGCATCGTAGCCCTGTCCTCCTGGCGCGGCATGTAAGTCAAGAATGACATACATTTCATTTTGTTTACACCAGGAAATCAAACTATCTGTTAAGTCAAATCCCTTAGTCAGCCAGGTTTGTTCGCCTGGTATGGGTTCCTCTTCGATGGGTAAGGTATATAGATTATAATGCATTGGTAAGCGTACCGAATTAAAACCCCAGGACTTCAAAGAATCAATATCGGACTTTCGCACATGATTAGCTAACCAGGCCTCGTAGAATAAGTCTGTGTCACTTTCGCCAATTAATTCTTCTATTTTTTCTCTGATCTTATGTTGCGGATTTGCAAAACTTGCTGTTTGCAGCATATATCCTTCTTGTACCATCCAGCCACCTAATCCCATACCTCTGAGCATAATGGTATCCTGATTTTCGTTGACGATTGCTTTGCCGTTTGTACTTAGAAAATGCTGAGCTTTAATTGATGTAAATAAAAGGCTAAGAAATAAGAGCGCAATGAGAATGCGTATATGCTTTTGCATAAAGTGTTGATTTGTTAAAGATGAATAAACACCTTTCGAGCTTAATACCAGTATAGGTTATTTGTGCTAAAATAGCGCTCAATTCTAACAAAATCAAAAATGTAAAGATTAGTTATTGTATATAATACAAAAAGCGAAAGCTCTTACGAACTTCCGCTTTAGTACCCGAGGCGGGACTTGAACCCGCACGCCCCGAAGAGCACAGGATTTTAAGTCCGGCGTGTCTACCAATTCCACCACTCGGGCATCCTGTTTATTTTGAACAGACATCGAATTACAGAGGTAATCATATCTTTCAAAAAAAAAGCCTCCACAATTTGAAGGCTATGGAGCGAAAGACGGGATTCCCCGCCTGACTGATCGTCAGATCGGGCAGGGAACCCGCTCGTCTAACGTTCAATAGTTTTTCGCCTGGAGCGAAAGACGGGATTC
>JAHDHW010000166.1 GCA_020631105.1 Saprospiraceae bacterium
TTTGAACAGGTTCGAATCTATGTGATCTGTGGAGTATTAGGAATTGTGCTGATGCCTTTGGTCGTTTTTGGTCTAAACCGAGGGCTAGATTTTCGAACACCAAAAGTACAGGTAGCTACGCTGGAGTCAGTCAAAAAAAATGCTAACCAACCATTTGGCTATGTAAAAGGAGAAAAAGTAAAAGTCAGTCGATATGATTTTGTCATATCTTTTGATGGTCAGATCATGCAGTTTTCAACTAAAGAAAACCCTTTCCCGAATCAGGAAGTAGGAGAGCAGATAATGGTGCCGATTTGTTCAGGTGGCCTGGGAATTGCTTATGTTGGCCTTTAGTCTAAAATGATACTTCTGCTAATTTATCCTAAATATTTTCTTTTCGTCTCTTACCTTTGCGCCAATGAAAATAGAAGCGCAGCAATCCCTCAAGGATTATAATACTTTTGGCTTGGATGTGACCGCGGAGCAAATGATCCGGGTACGTCTTGATTCCGATGACTATCGGAATCGGGACATCAGCGAACTAAAAAAAATCCTCAAAGCCAATAAGCAAAGGCTTTTTATATTGGGAGGCGGAAGTAATATGTTGCTTACACAGGATGTCAAAGGGCTTGTACTCAAAAATGAAATTAAAGGAATTGAAATCATTCGGTCTTTTAAACACTGTGTTCATGTTGCGGTTGGAGGCGGAGAGAATTGGCATAAGTTAGTATTGTGGGCCATAAAAAATAAGCTTGGAGGTATTGAAAACCTTTCCCTCATCCCCGGCACGGTCGGGGCATCGCCTATCCAGAATATTGGGGCCTACGGCGTAGAATTAAAAGATGTTTTTGTTCGCTTAGAAGCCATGGACTTGAAAACCGGCAAGGTAAAAACCTACTATCACCAGGATTGTGATTTCGGATATCGAGACAGTATTTTTAAGCGAAAGCTGAAAGGGAAAGTTTTGATTACGAGGGTAGTACTTCGATTATCCAATGCTCCGCATAAGATTAACACCAGTTACGGAGCAATTCAGAAAGTGCTTGCTGAAAAAGGTATTCAAGATCCGGATATAAAAGCCGTAAGTGATGCGGTTATTGAAATTCGGTCTTCAAAATTACCAGATCCGGATAAGCTAGGTAATGCGGGAAGCTTTTTTAAAAACCCTGAAGTCAGCGCTACTAAATATAAACAGTTGCTAAAGGCTTTTCCTAATATTGTTGCTTATCATTTGGATAATGGAAAGTATAAGATTCCGGCAGGTTGGTTGATTGAGCAATGTGGCTGGAAAGGAAAGCGTATTGGTAATACCGGGAGCCATGCGCAACAAGCACTGGTGATTGTAAACTATGGGAAAGCAACTGGCGAAGAGATTAAAGCACACGCTGATCGTGTAATCAAATCTGTAGTAGAACGCTTTGGAATTCGATTGACAGCAGAAGTGAATATATACTAAAAAAGGTCATTATAGTTTAAGTGAAACACTATAATGACCTTTTTTAATTAAGAGGACTAAACCTTAATCTACCTCTACTTTATTATCCTTTCGGTCGTATCGATTTATTTTATTTCGAGACTTAAGTGGAATATATCGGTACGGGCTATTTTCTAAATCTTTCAGAAAAGATTCGATCTGTTTGCCCGCCTCGGAAAGTTTATAGTAAAGCTCATCGTCCGTAAATAATTTACCCATTGTTCCTTCTCCAGCTTTTACTCCATTTAACAAGACTGTTACTTCAGCGATTGCTTTATCTGCTCCTGCCAAAGTACCTTGAAGTTTGGTGATTGCTTCGTTGGCATTATTTGCGGTGCCTTCAATCGTATTCTTGAGATCAATTTCACTAAGTTGAGTAGTAAGCTTTGCAGTGTTTTGCAGAATCGTATCGACGGAAGCCATATTATTATCAAGCTTATTCGTTAAGGATTCAACATTTTTAAGGGAAGCTTCAATATTACCACTTGATCGCGCAAGCATTGCATTGAGTTTGCTGGTCGTCGCATTAAGGTTTTCAAGTGTTGCAGCAAAGTCCTGGAACGTTTTCCCGATACCTTCTGCATTAGGATCGGTCAGTCGCTGATTAAGCGTGTCATAAACTTCACCTACGGTACCGCCCAATTGATCCAGGTAAAGGGCCAATTCTTCTTGGGGAACCATAGATTTTAACAAACCTACGGACTGGCCATTAAGATAATCTCCATCCTGTGCACAATCATTACCGGAGCAAGGTTTGGAGAAAGCAAGGTTAATTCCTTTTCCACCTGTGATATCAACGCTGATCAATTGAGCAACTGCCGATTTCGGTACATCAACACCATTGTTAATGTCCAAAACCGTAATGATGGTCTGCATATCCTCCGGCTTTAGATACATATCTGCAACTACTCCAACCTGAAAGCCATTGATGACAACAGGGGACGAGACGGCTAACATGTCAGCATCTTCGTATTCAACATAAAGGAAAGTGGAGGAAGAGAGTAAATTTTGTCCTTTTAAGAATTTGTAACCCCAGATTAAAATCGCGATTGCGATTACTGCCAGGATTCCAACTTTTGTTTCGTTTGACATAAAATTATCATTTGACCCAGGCTAGAATATAGGAATTAAGCAGCCTTTAGGGTATATAAATTATTTAGCAGCCTAAGTTTGAAATTGCTTCTGCTACTTAATTTGCGAATTAGAGCGCAAAGATAAGAAAAATGAGCACTCAGAAAGCGACTCAATACTCTACTTTGGATAATATGGATAATGCTTTCGCTCTTAAATGAATAAAGAACGTATAAGTGGATAAGAAGTTTGCAAAACTATAAATCAACCTGGCTTATAGTTTTGCAAAATGATTTGAGTTCCCGGCAAAAATAAACCTGAATTAGCTCAGCAATCCTTATCAGGCCTGCTGACCCAAATAAGTTGCGGGTAATTTTTGTCCTTTACTTGATACCAGTAATTGATTTGGCTTTTTGCATATCAATGCGCTTACCATGCTGATAAGCAACAAGAAATGCTTCGCTGAAGCCGGATTCCCGCAACTGTTTCTTAGCAGCAAGAGCCGATTCAAAGCTGTCAAAACCATTCGCCATATAGCGAAAGACTTTACCTTCTTTAGTTATTTGGATCGAGTAGGGGACCTTATCCCAGGGACTGGTATTAGTATTTACTAGTTTGTCAGAAGCAGCGAGTACAACTTTATATTCTACAGTCGAGCTAGGAGCCGTTGTTTTCGAAACACTTGTGGTAGTATTCTTAGGCGTAGCCGTGGATGTGTTCGAGTTGTTCTGAGAAGGTACGATCAGCGAATGATTAAAAATTTTCCTGCTATTAGCGGTTACCGGAGCTGTTTTTTGCTTTTTAGGGCTAGGGCTCTTAAGGACCTTTGGTTTTTGGGTTTGTACTTTTTTGACCGCAGGGCCTTTGGCTGTAAAAGTATTTTGTTTGGCAGTAGCAGCATAAGCTGGTTGCGGCGAAACAACTGTACCTGATTCTACTTCGTATTTGTAATCAGCAAAAGCTTTGGCAATTGCACCAACGATTTGATTTTGACCAGCTGCAGTAGATAAATAATTATTATCTCTATTATTGCTTAGGTAACCCGTTTCAACTAGGACGCTAGGCATCGTTGTTTTACGAAGCACTAAGAAGCCGGCTTGTTTTACACCTCTACTTTTTTGTTGAGTATTTTGTTTGATATTACTTTCGATCTTATTCGCAAAGGAAATACTTTGTTCTAAGAATGCATTTTGGAACATAGACAGGATGATATGTCCTTCTTCGGAGTTAGGATCATAACCATCATAAGTCTGCTGGTAGTTTTCCTCATAGAAAATTGCTGCATTTTCTCGCTTAGCTACGGCAAGATTATCCTCCGCTCGGTGTAAACCTAAAACGTAGGTCTCTGATCCTCTCACCCGGTCACTATGTGGAAAGTTATTACAATGAATGGAAATGAAAAGATCTGCCTTATTCTCATTTGCAATCTCCGCTCGACGGTCAAGTGGTACAAAGTAATCGGCATTTCTTGTGAAAATGAAGCGGACTCCCGGAAAGTTTGCTTCCAAACTGCGTCCGAGTTTTAAAGCTACGCTAAGTGCGATTTCTTTTTCTTTGGTGTTGGTTCCGCTACAACCAGGATCTTTTCCGCCATGACCTGGGTCAATAACTACGGTTTTCACCTGATAATTAGCATCTTGCAATTGGTTTTGACGTATATACTTACCTAGCTCTGCACCAAAAGGTAATGCAGGCTGAAGAGTAGATTCGGATGACCAATCATGATGGTAATGCGCACAGGCACTGGAGTGCTGATGCGTTAATGATGTTGTACTAGTGTTTAATAGTGTTTCCTCAGACCAACCATTATCAAAAGATATGTTAAAAGTTGGTGTTAAAGCAGGCAAAAACGCTATTATGAACGTTAGTGAGAAGTAAGATGTCTTCATCGTTTTCTCTGCTGTTAGTTAGTATGTTTGTATCGAAAGATTTTAGATTTGTGCAAAATATCCATTGTTGGACCTAAAATCTTTAAAAAACACAACACGGGGCTGTCTCGTTTGCCACAAAATAGTGCAATTCCTTTTGAAAGCAAAACTGTATATCACATTTTTATATTGCTGCTTATTTGCTAACGCTATCTATGCACAAATTGTACCACCCCCCCAGGATACAATAAAGAACTCATTGGATTTTGCCAAACTAAATCAGCCTGCAGCAACAACAGCACCTGCTCGTCCCAGTCCGGGAGTAGCTTTCAGCGTTAATTTAGACTCTGTAGAAATATCTGATGATGCGCTGGATGATCAGATTGATTATAATGCTGCTGACTCAATGCGTTTTGATGTATTGACCGAAACAGTCCACCTTTACGGGGATGCTGTAGTTAAATACAATACGCTTACCGTTTCCGCGGATTATATTGCTTTTAATATGGATTCAAGTCTGGTTTATGCCTCAGGTATGCCTGATTCTACTGGTCGTTTGAGTGGTTTTCCAAAGTTTGAGCAAGGCGAACAGAGTTTTGATTCGAAGAAGATGCGTTATAATTTTAAGACGAATAAAGGCATTATCTATGACGCGACTACTACAGAACGTGACCTTTATGTCTTAGGGAAACGAGCTCAGTTTTATGGTAAGGATTCGCTGGTCAATCGAAACACAGATGTAGTCTATAGCGAAAATGCCATATTTACGACCTGTTCTCATCCTAATCCTCACTTTGGTATTCGAAGCAAAAAGCAGAAAGTCATTCCAGATGAAGTTGTCGTCGTCGGGCCTTCAAACCTGGAAGTTGGTGGGGTATCAACACCACTATGGTTACCTTTTGCATTTTTTCCACTAAAGGAAGGCAAGCGAACGGGCTTAATCTTTCCAAGGGATTATGAATATTCTGATAACTGGGGATTTGGATTACGTGGAGTAGGATGGTACTTTCCGATTAATGATTACTGGAGCTTACAATTGACCGGAGATATCTATACCCGAGGTACCTGGGGTATAAATGCTAATGCTCAATATCGTAAGCGATATCGATATAGCGGGGATTTACAATTGGCCTTTGCGGATCGTAAGCGAAGGGTGTTTGCACAGAAACTTAGTGAACGGTCTTTAAGTTTACGATGGAGCCACCGTCAGGATGGCAAAGCGCACCCTACTAATCGATTTAGCGCAAGTGTAAATATCCAAACGAATGATTACCAATCGCTGAATCAAAACGATGCTCAGAGTGTTTTGCAAAATACCCTGACCTCAAATGTGTCTTTCAGTAAAACATTCCCTGGGAAACCTTTTCGATTTTCGACCTCGATGAATCACTCTCAGAATACACAGAATAAAGAGGTGACGATATCCTTTCCGAACTTTAATTTTGATATGAATCGAATTTTTCCGTTCAAAAGGAAAAATGTAATCGGAAATGATGAGAAGTGGTTTGAAAAGATCAGTCTGCAGTACAAAGCTGCTTTGCAAAATCGATTCCGAGCGACGGATACTACTTTGTTTACTCAACAAACGTTAGACGATGCTAGATTTGGGGTCCGCCATACGGCAACGATGAATGCCTCCTATCGGGCTTTGAAATTTATCAATATTACGCCAAGTATAAATTATAAAGCGAATTGGTACTTTGATCGTACCGTGAAAACACTAGATCCTGTTTTTGAAATTGATACGGTTATGGTGGAAGTTTCACCTGGCATGTTTGAATCAAAGTTTGATACACTATCATATGGAGAAGTCATAGAAGATGAAGAAACCGGATTTTATCCCTTGCGGCTATTCGATGCTAGTATAAACGCATCCACCCAGATATTTGGCGTCAGGCAATTTACAAAAGGGAAGATCAGGGGCATTCGTCATGTGGTCAAGCCTTCTGTATCGTTTGGTTATACGCCGGATTATACCACTGATTTTTGGGGTTATTTTGATGAGGTGGACACTGATCTCCGTGACGATTTTAATATGCCATCGCAGTATTCCATTTTCGAAAATGGAATATATGATGATGCGCCTTCGAGCGGAGAACGAATGGCTTTAGGTTATTCAATTAATAATATCTTCGAAGCGAAGTACTGGTCAAAGAAGGATTCAACAGCAAAGAACTTCAAACTCTTTGACAATGTAATCGTCAATGGGAACTACAATTTCGCTGCCGATTCTCTTCGATGGAGTGCGGTAAGATTACGTGGAACAACCAGGCTCTTTGGCGGAATAACGACTTTGAATATTAGCTCTGAATTCGATCCTTATGCACTCAATAGTGAAGGGAGAAAGATTAACGTATTTAATCGAGATGCCGGTGGGAAGCTATTGAGATATGTGGATACAAATATTCGGATCTCTAGTAACATTACAGTTAAACAAATCAGAAATTTATTAGGACTGAAGAAAGAGGAAAAACGAAAACCTCTGAAGCAACAGAAGCCCAGGGGACAACAGGAAGAAGTAGATGCCAGTAATTTTAGTGGCGGATTTCCCGGCACGTTTAACAATAATAATGATCCTAATGTTGGCGTATTGAATGGGCAGAGCTTATTAGATATGCTTGAGAATTTTAGGATTTCCCATAACATCGTTATGCAAAGTGAACCGGATACTTTCTTTATCCGGACCAATAGTATTCAGATGCAGGGGAGTATTCAATTGACAGATAAATGGAGCATTCAGGTAGGAAATATTGCATATGACCTGGTACAAAAAGAATTGGTCTATCCTTCTCTTGGATTCTTCCGCGACTTACATTGCTGGGAAATGGGAATGAACTGGCAACCCTCCAGAGATGTATTTTCATTTTTCTTGAGGGTCCGCCCAGGATCACTTGACTTTATCAAGGTGCCCTATGGTCGGAATAATGCCGATGGCTTTGGCGGATTTTGACAAATTATCCCTTACTCCACAAAAGAAGCCCTACCCTTAACTCAAGAGGGTTAACTAGATGTTCGATATTTAGTCCTCAATATAGCTGACTACCTACTGCTGCCCAGAAAGGGATCACCTCTACGCTTATGCGACCTGCCTTGACTGCCGGATCTGCGTTAGCAAGACTATCTGCAATAGCAAGATTTGGAACAGAAAGAATAGCAAGCCCTCTCATTTCTTCGCTTCCTTCAAAAGGTCCGGCGATACAAAGTTTTTGATCTTTGGCGAGTTGTTCGAGGTGTGCCTGGTGCGCAATCTGGATTTTGTTTGCCTCTTCTTCATTCTGGTCTCGATTTGGACCCGCTTTTAAATGAACCATGAAATATTTCTTCATGAAGTAGGTCGTATCTCCTTCTTGATAAGAAAAGGTCTCGAAGATAGAAGTATCTACTGGGGGTAAATCAGATTTGGGTTTTGCTACAGCGGTAACTTTTTCTGTTGGAGCTTCAGTAGTGTCAGGTTGACAAGCTAAAATGGTAAAGCTGAAAAGGAATAGAATGAAATATTTCATAATAAGGCATTGATTTTTATAAAGGATTACTTTCTTGGGCGGTAGCCTGTGGGCTTTCCATAAGCATGGACAATATCAATATAAAGAGATCGAGACATGCTGCCTGGGTTGAGGCCAGGTTGATCTTCAGGAATAGGGTAGTTGAGTTTTTCAAAATAGTCTTCCCAGATAGGGAAGGTTTTTTCGGTATCCGGATCTTTAAATGTCATCGGCCGTAACTGAAAAATTGGGGTCCCGTTATTTGCGTTCTTGAAAGCATAATAAAGTAATTCTGAACAATAGTACTGATCATTATTGATGTCAAATACAGTATCGTAGGATTTTCCAATGCGTTCTTTGACGTATTGGGCTGCTGCGGGGATTAGCGCTAAAAACGCTGGTTTGAGTCGCCCAACCAAGACCTTTGGTTGCTTTTGTTCATCCTGACTACGGAGCAAGAAACTGTCGATTGGCGTCTCTAGTACACCTTTGGTGATAGCCTCCATTACGACTAATTGATTTCGGCGATTTTTAATGATCATCCCGACATGCGAAAACTTTGCACCATCAATCCCATGTGTTACTTTTTCTATAGCATCACAGAAAGGTCCACAGTCTTCATCAGTAAAAAGTAAATCTCCTTCTTGCAGATCAAAATCGGGATAGAGAACTTTTGATGTGGTTTCAGGAGCACTTGATTCAAGGTCCGTATTTTGATCAGCGGTGCAACTCAGTGAACATAAAAAAAAACTAAAGAGAATAATCTTTGGAAGGCTTAAAGACATACTTGGTTATTTCGAGATGGTTTAATAAAAAGCCTTGCTAAGGTAAACACGCTTAGCATGGTATAATAGTTTATTTTAACACCATGATTTTTTTAGTGATGGTTTGTTTGGCTGCCCGAAAACTTACGAAGTAAATACCGTTAGGTAAATTGGTTGCATCGATTGGTCGAAAGTTTCTTGAACTCTCAATGGTATAATAAATTTCCTGGCCTGCTGCATCCAGCATCTGGACTTGTATGTCGCCGGGGATGTCTGCGTCAAAGTCAATGTGAATACAGTTTTCGGCAGGATTGGGGTAAAGTGAAATAGCATCCCGACCAAAAGGAACGATGGGGTCGAGTAAAGCGCAACCGACGGATTCTGTCAATCCGGCACGAGGTCCGGCAAGAGCTGCGAGCATTCGTTCTTTTTGCCCAGCGGTAAATAAGGCCATACAAACGTCATCCGAATAATTCATAAAATTCATATACATATCAGAACTACCACAGGATATTTGCGGATACGAAGGGCAACCATAGTACGGAGCGTCCTGACTTGGGGTATCAGAAATGAAATCTGAATCATCACTTTCGCAATTTCCCCAGGGGTGGAGGAGGCCAAGAAAATGTCCGATTTCATGAGTAGCGGTACGGCCAAGATTATATGGCGCTGAAAAATCAGAGTTACAATTATTGCCAAAGTAATTATAGTCAATAACGATTCCGTCTTCCTCAGGCTGGTAGTCGGGAACAGCAATGGAAGTTGCCAGTCCCAGGAAATCGCCACA
The DNA here is from genome assembly GCA_020631105.1 of Saprospiraceae bacterium. Classification (GTDB taxonomy): domain Bacteria; phylum Bacteroidota; class Bacteroidia; order Chitinophagales; family Saprospiraceae; genus JAHDHW01. Next base: position 9,426 of record JAHDHW010000166.1, read on the forward strand.
GGTATTTCCTACCCAAATATTGAGATAGCGTTCGGTGTCCCAGGCATCAGATCCACCGATTGAAGAGTAGAATAATTGAGAACGGTTTCCTTGTACAGAGGTAGCAATTCGTGCGATGCAATCTACTTCGGTTTGAATGCGATTAATCCCGGTAGTTGGAACTCCGTCAGGGCCGATTGAAGCCAGGCAGAATTCAATTTCGGTATCTACTGCAAAAGGCTTGAATTCGTCCGGAATATTTTGAACGTTTTCATTGAGTAAGCGAAAATCTTCATTGATGACATCGATCTGTGCATAGATTTGCTGGTCCGGAATATTTTCGGCTTCTGTAGAATAAAGAATATGAACAACTACAGGAATGGTTATTTCTTGTCGAGGCTGAGCAGAAGTAGGAAAGGGTAGATTTTGTAAAGACTGGTTAAGCGCTTCATTTTGCGCGGCCATTCCTTCATATTTTTGTTCCTGAGCGTTGCGATGCTCATCGAAAGCACAACGTAGTTGTGCGGAGAGATCCGTACTTAGGAAGAACAGCAGGTATGTCAGGATTATAATCGGTTTCATACTAAAAGTAAAACTAGGACAAAAATACATTGAAAAAACTATTATCTATAAGATAAAAGTGATTCCTTTTTAATTTTTACGGTTTCTTGTTTTCAATTGGACAAACGTAAAAAGAAATGCCCAAATGTAGTCTACTACAAATGGACATTCAGCTGTTTTTTGATCCTGCCTATCACAAAGGGATAGGATTTCTGGCTATTATCATCCAGATTATATATCGAAGTTATTGATTTTTGGTCAAATAATCAAATCTTCAGATTGCAAGCAACTCATAATGAATTGATTGGGTGTGTTTATTGATTAATGATTCTGTACAGAACATCTAACTTGGGACTTAGGATAATCTCCGTTCTCCGATTAGCTGCTTTGTTAGCCGAAGAAGTATTCGGAGCGACGGGGTCATATAATGCACGACCTGAAGCGGTTACTCGTTTGGGGTCTACTCCCTGAGCAGTGATGACTTTCACGACAGCCGTTGCGCGTTGAGCACTTAAATCCCAGTTATAATCTGCAGCACCATCAGCGTCCGTATGCCCTTCAACATTGACGAGGATATCCGGGTGTGATTTTAGAACTTCTGCGACTTGCATGATTGCTTGTTTACCTTTCCAGTCTATGCTTTTCGAGCCAGGCGCAAAGAGTAGGTTCTGGCTAAGGGATACATAGATTTTTCCATTTTTTTCACTGACCTGAAGATCTGCTTCTGTAAAGCCTAGCAAGGCTTGGTTAACACTGCGACGGAGCTCAATCAGGGTTTCATCTTTTTGCTGAAGTAATGCTTGTAATTCGCGGAGCTGCGCCTGTGATTCGGCATTCGCCCCTTCGAGACCATTCATTTCATTTTCTTTTTGCTGGAGTCGCTGTTGAAGCGCAAGTAAACTTTGCTCCTGTGACTTTAGGTTATCTTCCAAACGTCGAAGGTCTCTTTCTCTTTGGTCCAGTTCGTTTTGTTTGGTAGCAAGTTCTTCGGTGAGGTTTTGTTTTTCACTCGAAGAAGTTGACAAGATATCCCCATTTTGAGCTAGCAATTGATTATAACGGACGAGTAAGTCCTGATTGTTTTGAGTAAGGGCAAGAAATCGACTTTGTAATTCATCTATTTCTTTTTGCTTGGTGTCAAGCTGCTTTTCGAGACGAATGATATCGTATTTGAGGTTACGATTGGCATCTACGACGTTTCGAAGGGAATCACTTTCCCGTTTATTGAGGACACTTTGTCGTTCGAGATCCTTATATTTTTTTGTTGGTACACAGGCTGCGATTAGTAAAACGCATAGGATGGAAAAAGAGATTTGTTGTATTGATTTCATATTTAAGCGATTGAATAAACGGTAGAATGAATAAAAGAACGAAAAGTTTGCCAGTTAAGCAAGGATCAGGAAAATAAGTCATTG